>CALGDE010000046.1 GCA_937883785.1 uncultured cyanobacterium | reverse complement strand
GTAATTACAGATTAACCTCCGTTAGCTTTCTTACTTTTCAGACGTCCTCTGAGCTGTATTTTAGGAAACGTAGGCATTGCTCAGGATTACATTAGTGATTTATTGGGATTACTTGATCGCTACGAAGAAGAATTGTCTGATCCCAGTGATGATTTACTGGAAGAGTTAGAAGCGGTTGACTTAAAGTATATTCGACAGGACTTCCCTCAATTAATTAGTGCGATCCGAAGTAGCGGAGATCGCATTACTTCTATTAGCAAAAGTTTGCGTACCTTTGCGCGCTCCGATGTGGATTCTAAGCAAGTTTTTGATTTACACAAAGGTATCGATGGAACGCTATTGATTTTGCGCCATCGCCTGAAGGCTAATGATATGCGTCCGGCGATCGCGGTGGAAACTCACTACGACGATATCCCCGAAGTAACGTGTTTTCCAGGGCAGCTTAGTCAAGTTTTTATGAATATTTTGGCTAATGCAATCGACGCCCTTGATGATGCTAGTCGAGGGAAAAGTTTTGAGGACTTAAAAACCAAGCCTAATCGCATTACAATTCGCACTTTTTTTGAACAGAATCAGGTGCAGGTGGCGATCGCTGATAATGGTCCCGGTATGCCTGAAGATGTGAAAAAGAAAATCTTTAGCCATCTATTCACCACAAAAGCTGTTGGCAAAGGGACTGGTTTAGGGCTATCAATTGCCAGGAAAATCATTGTAGAGGTTCATAAAGGAACCATCGACGTGCGTTCTGGCGTTGGCAAGGGAACTCAATTCTTGATTGCTTTACCCATTGGCTAGGGATCTTTTACTAACTGTGCAAAATTTCTAGCGTTCACGTTGATAACATGCCTTGCTGGATAACAGTAGCCCAGCGAAAAGGGAAGGCAGTGAAAAAGTTTTTTTGGTGCTTTTTTCACGTTTTAGGGATTGCTCAACCCCGTTCTCAACCGCCCACACAATCTTGAATCCATTGCAAATAATCTGCCGATCCGGTCGTAACGGCGATCGCCAAAAGCTCCGGCACATCGTAAGGATGCAGCTCCTTGAGCCGCGCTTCCAAGGCACTAAATTTATCCAGGTCAGTCTTAAAAATTAGCTGAACTTCCCGGTCCTCCTGGATTTCGCCGTCCCAAAGATATAGGCTTTCTGCCCCATTGTTTAAAGTGGCACAGGCAATCAATTTTTCTTGCAGCAGCGTTTTTGCCAACGCTTTTGCTCCTGCCAGCTCAGGATGGGTGGTCAGAACGACACAGGGGTTTGCCATGGGTTGGTAAGGTGACTACATGAAGGGCACTGACGGCATGGAGGGTACTGACGGAATTATTAACGACACCTTAACCGGATTGCTCCAAAGCCGAATTATTCTAAATCCGTGGCAGGTATCTGTTAGTTAAACAGGTATCTGTTAGTTAAACACTTGTAGATAAAAAATCGGCTTAGAACAGAACCCTTCTTGACTCTGATTAAGGCACACCATGCACCCGTCTCCCCACCACTCCAGCGATCGCCCCGCCACCAATCTCCGACTTGCCACTGCCCTACGCCTATGGGTTAGCGGCGTGGGCGTGGGCTTGTCGTGGTTAATTATTGGCGGGTTGAGTTTGTGGCTGGTGCGCGACGAAGTTGCCCTGCTCACAGACTATTTCACCTGGGTGGGGCTGCGCTACGCCATTGTGCACAATCGCTTGGAAGCGATCGGGCTATCCTTTTGTCTGGGGCTTACTTTGGCAGAGTTAATTTGGTTTTGTCGGTACCTTGTGTGGGGACTGTCTCCGCGTCAAGGGCAACAGCTTCAGGCATGGTTAGAGGAAATTCGTGAAACAGGCGATCGCCATCTGTTATTCCCCCTGCTGAGGCGCTTGGAAAAAGCACTGTAGCTTGCCTAAAATATGTCAACAATTTGGCTAGCAGCTTTATGTAGTGGGGAGTACACATCCTTTCAAAAGAGAAGACATTAGGGGCTGAAACTCTATTTAGTGGCTGTGCAGGTTGAGGGTTAATTGAGAACTACCCCTGGCTTACGTGCGTTGGCCGAGTTGGCTTGATCGCACCGGCACTTCCACCGTAAATACAGTTTCCTGGGTGTGGGGCTCCACATGGCAAGTAATTTGACCGTTGTGACGCTCCACAATGGTTTGGTAAGCCATGGATAAACCTAGCCCAGCTCCTTGCCCCACGGGCTTGGTGGTGAAAAACGGATCGAACAATCGCGATCGCGCCTCTTCCGGAATGGGCACGCCATTATTCGCTAAAGTCACCACCACTGTTCCTTGTTCATCACTATCATCCTCTCCAGGGCGATGATTAATCGTTAAGCGCAGCATTGGCTGGGTAGGTAAGTCCTCTGAGGGGGCGGGATGTTTCCAGCGATCCGCCAGCGCATCTAGGGCGTTGGTCAAAATATTCATAAACACCTGATTCACCTCGCTAACGCAGCAGGTTACCAGAGGGATTTCGTCATAATCTTTCTCCACAGCCACCGGCGGCAGCTCCCCTTCCCCATGCAAGTGAGACTGCAATAACACCAAAATGCCGTCTAGATTGTCGCGGAAATCCGTTGGCTTAAAGTTTGCTTCGTCCAGTCGAGAAAAAATACGCAGGGATAGAACAATATCGCGAATTCGCTCCGCTCCCGTGCGCATGGAGTCGAAAATCTGAGTAGCGTCTTTTTCGATGTAGGGCAAGTCCACTGCGGTGATCGCCTCCCGCAAATCCGCGATCGCTTCCAAATCAACAGCACCCTCAACAGCGCCATCAACAGCACCGTCGCCTCCTTCCAATCTGGGAGAGATCGCCGCCTCCATTTGCCGCACCAGCCCCAATAAATCCCCCACATACTCGCGGGCATAGGGCACATTGCCGTAAATAAACGACACTGGATTATTGATTTCGTGGGCAACCCCTCCCACCAACTGTCCCAGGCTCGATAATTTCTCTGACTGCAATAACCGCGCCTGGTGCCATTTCAACTGATCCAGTGCCTCCCGCAGCTCTTCCACCTTCTGCTCCACCTGGTTCTTCGACACCTGCAGAGCCGCTTCCGTCGCCTGGCGCTGACGGATTTCCGCCTGAGCCTGGGCATAAAGCTCTGCCTGGATCACCGCCAGTGCTAACTGGTCTGCCACCTGCCCCATCAGGTTCACTTCAAAGTCTTCCCACGGGCGCGGCCCTTCGCAGTGGTGGGCAATTAATAATCCCCACAGGCGATCGCCTTCCCCCATTTCATAGGGCTCGCTGTTGTCTAGTGCTGCCCCTTCTTCGCGACCACCACTCCTATCGCCGCACACAATGGGCACCACCAAATTGCCCCGCACCTCGAAGCGCTCCAGCAACTGCAAATGACACTCACTTAGCCCCGCCTCGCGCACATCTTCAATCGCTACCACCCGTCCCTGACGATAAAGCTTCCCTTCATTTTCCCGAAAACAGGTGTCTTCAATAATTTGATTTAAGGATTCCGTCCAGGGACCGCGAATGGACTCCGCCACCACCACTCCACTCCAGTCGGGGCGGAATCGATACACCAGCACCCGATTTGTTGCCAACAGCCGCTGCACTTCCGTCACCGCCGTTTCCAGCACCTGCCCCAAATTCAGCGTTGCCCGAATACGCTGACTCACCTGCCGCAGTAGTCGCTCCCCCTGCAGCTGCATTTCCAGTCGCGCCTTAGACGCCTGCAGCTCTTCCTCGGCCTGTTGTCGCTGGACAATTTCCGCCTGAGCCTGCTGATATAGCTCCGCTTGGGTAACCGCCAGCGCCAACTGGTTCGCCACCTTTTCCATCAGCCCCACTTCAAAATCGGACCAGCGCCGGGGACCTTCACACTGATGGGCAATTAGCAGCCCCCACAGGCGATTTCCCTGAACGATGGGCACCACCAAATTTGCCCGAATTTCAAATCGCCGCAGTAGCTGCAAGTAGCACTCGTCTAGCCCAGCACTTTCCACATTGTCAACGGCTAAAACCTCGCCGTGACAGTAAGGCTGCCCACGATTCTCCTGTAAACAGGTATCGTCAATGGACTGGTGAATCGACGCCGTCCACGGAGCACTAACCGCCTCCGCCACCACGATGCCACTCCAATCCGCCTCAAAGCGATAGGCCACCACCCGATCCACCTGCAACAGGGTTTTAACATCTCCCACCGCCGTGGCCAGCACCTGCTCCAGATCCAGCGAACTGCGGATGCGCTGGGTCACCTGGCGCAGCAACATTTCCACCTGAAGTTGCCGTCGCCGCCGAGCCTCCTCTTCTTTTTGCAGGGTTACATCCGTTTGCACGCCAATGTAGTGAGTCAGCACCCCGTTATCATTGCGCACCGGAGAAATGGTTAAACGATTCCAAAAAGGCGTCCCGTCCTTTCGATAATTCAGCAGGGTTACCGTACAGTCGTCCCCCGCCCGTACCGCCAATCGCAGCCGTTCCACATCGGGACCGTGGGTATCGGGTCCCTGGAGGAATCGACAATTGCGCCCCACCACCTCAGACCGACCGTAGCCTGTCATTTCAATAAACGACCGGTTGCAATAGATCAACGGCCGATCCGGTAGCAACATGTCCGCAATCACTACCCCACAGCTAGACGAGGCGATCGCCCGTTCATAAAGATGAAGCGCCTCCTGCACTGTGCCCGGCAGCTCCCCTAACAATCGCCCTTCCAACTGTTCCTCTTCCCCCAACGCCCCTTGCCTAACCCGTTCCCCAGAGGAGCTAGCGGTAAGAAACCCTGAAGCCGGTTCAACATTTTCCGACATAAAAGCATTCCCCTGAACATCGTCAGTGGTTACGCTTTCCAGCGTCAAACTGCCTGCTTCCCCAGTCTCTACCGTTTCGCTTTCTCCCCCCCCTAACCGGATCTTCTTCAACTGTCCCGATTCAAGGGGCGCTTGATTGAAAACATCCTTCACAAAATTGTTGCGATCAAAGGGCAAAGTATCTTCCGTCGCCATGTCAGGGACAGATTTTTGAGAGAGAGGCCGACCTTCAAGGGACATAGCTTTAAAACTTTAACAATGAAAAAAATTAGAAATCGTCGAGATCTCACACAATCCGATAAACCCAAAAAGATGCACTAATATTTTCTTATGCTTTCTCCCAAAACCCCTCTTTCAAACGTCTTAGATAGTTATGGAAAGCATGTATCGACTTTAAAAAAACGCAGCTCCACGCCATGGTCTTTTGCTTCAAATTCCTTTGAATCTTTCCCAAGTGATAGATTCAGCCTTTCTAAAGGGTCAAAAACCCTAAAGTCTACCTACGGTTTTCACCCTATTGATCTTGAAACACTTTTCTCGAAAAAGACCTTGCCAGCGAAATCTTGGTAGTTGGAACTCTGGTATTAAGTGGGGAATACGCCCTCTTAATACACAACGCTGACGTATGCGATCAATGGTAGCAGGTGGGATGCACCCAGCAGATCCCAGTATTTTCAAGATAAAGAGACGCCACTGATAAAGCTTAAGGCGAGGTTTTAGAGCCCATTGCAATAACCTATTCTGTCCACTTTCTGGGAAAAGAAGCAAGCCCATAAAGTCTTTAATTGAAGCTTTAAAAGCTTGAGCTTTTGATCCTAAATCAGCGCCTAAGTCAACAATGGAGTCTACTGCTCAAACTCAAATACAGGCTCAAAAAAGCAAATTTTCACTTAGATCTAGCAAGCTCCTGCCAACAACTTTCGCAAGCTGTTTTTGATAGTAATGAGCCACGCATCGTCAACTAACTCTAGAAACCTGACGCTGTAAGAGGCACTGATCTCTGTTTGAAAAGCCGCCAAAAAATATTGCATCCAAAGCCTGTGGCGCAGAGCTTTGGTAAACGACGTTATAATTGAGTTAGTTAATGCCCATTGTAGGGAAATTAGCACGTTCACGATATGACTAACGTTTACACATCAGACTCCGTTGTTGAAGCGCTCCGCCATAAAGGTTTGCGGGTTACACCACAGCGAGTCGCCGTTTATAACAATCTTTTGGAGCGTAGCGACCATCCCACCGTTGATCAAATCATGGGGGATTTGAATCAAGGGCTGCCGATTTCTTCCAAGGCTACGGTATACAGCACCCTTTCGTCTTTACGGGAGGCGGGTCTGGTGCGCGAAATTTTATTGGAAGAGGGCGTTACGCGTTACGACTCTAATGTTGCCCCCCATCACCATTTTCGTTGTACGAGCTGCAAATGCATTATTGATGTACCTTGGAATGCGCTGAATGTCAGTTTGGCAGCAAGCTTGCCGGGGGGGCATGCAGTTAGCAGTCACGAAGTAACCGTTTATGGCGTTTGTCAAAGTTGCCAAAGTGCTGGTGACAGCGGCAAAAATTAAACCCTTAGATTCCGGACAATTGGGTCCTGATAGCCTAGGGTCAGCAATTAATTACGATTGCTGTTTGAGCTGTTTTGAAAGCGCTCCCTATGTTGCATCCCAAGGACCAAAGCGGGCAGCATAGTGATTGAGTATTTCCACTAGGCGATCGCCACCATCCTGAAAGCTGAAGCCGTTTGGAAAGGTCAGCTTGAGTCCGCCCACTTGGCTTTGTAGATAATCGAAGTCCTTTGACGTTTGTTCTATGAACGTCACGCTTACCCCCTCTAACTGCTGAAGGTGCGCCGCAATCTCTCGATAAACGGCGAGAGGAAGCTGCTCAATTGTGAGTTGCAAAGAACTGCTCTGATGGATTGCATTTCCGACGGCACCTTTGAGGTCAACTTGCGCAGCATTTTTTTTCGTGGAATCTGCTTTCGTAGAAGCGAACTGCGAGGGGTTTTGATCCGAAAAGGGCATAGGGCGGCAGACAATGCTAATGGTGTAAAACTTTGAATTAAATGCGATTAATAAATCGGTGAGCTGCACCAAGTAAACACAGCCGAAAGGGCAAGAAACCGTCGACAAGTTACTTGAAAATAGAGACGCGATGACGGCGGCGCAGGTCTTTACTCAGGGTTTTGAGCAGTGGCAGGCAGCGTGCAGCAAGTTACGTCATCAATGCATACTTTTCCCCACTGTAGTGCCCAGCGCACTAGGGTGACGCGATTTTCAGTACGGGTTTTTGTCAGGATGTTACTGACGTGATTATCAACGGTACGCTTACTAATTTCTAAAGACTTAGCAATATCTTGATTGGTCATTCCTGAAGCCAACAGCTCCAAAATTTCCATTTCCCGCTTCGATAAACTTATTGCCGAAGATCCGTTGCCAATGCTTGCCATGGATTATTTCCTTTTAATTAAGCCGTTTAGGACCAGAGTAGGTCCAACAATTTTAATTGTTTCGCTGTTGTTCAGCTATTATCGCAGGCTGTTCTTTACCGAAGGTTAAAGTAACTGGAGATTAAGGACGACTAAGCCCTTGGAGAGCCCTTAAAAGCGATCGCCACACAACAATAAGACCGGGCGCATCTCCATTAAGCTCCCATGAAAACGCCAAAGAATTGCCCTACGGCAGAGCCTCAATCTCAGCCGCTGCCGCCGTAGATCCCAAGGTCTCAGCTTGCTGCAAACTACGCCGAGCTTCTTGATAGCGCTTTTGGCGGGCTAGAACCTTCCCTAGGGCCAGATGAGCATCAGGATCATCGGGGGTGGCGCTGACCCACTGGCGATAACTAATGGTCGCCAGAAGCAGTTCCCCAGTTTCTTCGTAAAGTTCACCAATGCGACGGTGTGACGCCACTTGGGTCGGGTCAAGGCTGATAACGCGGCGGTAGGCTGCCAGCGCACTGGCATTTTCGCCGTTTTGGTCAAGGATTTGGGCAATTTGGAGCTGCAACGTCACGTTACGGGGGTCGAGGCTAGCCGCACGGTTAAAGGTATTGAGGGCGTCTGCCTGGCGACCTTGGCTCAGCTGCAAAAGTCCCAAATTAGTCAATGCGCTGGAGCTGCGGGGGTTGAGTTCCACCGCTCGCTCCAAGGAGGCAACTCCTTCTGCCACCTGGTTTAAATAAATCAGGGAGGTGCCCAAAAACTCGTAGGCCGTCGCATTATTGGGGGACAGCTCCAGGATCGTGCGGTAAGCGGCAGCGGCCTCTTGATACTTTTCCTGACGGTATAAAACGGCGGCTAGTGCAAGGTGGGCGTTTAAATGTTTCCCATCCAAGGCGATCGCCCCTCGCAGGGGCTCTACGGCGCTCTCTAAATTTCCCGCATTGGCAAGGCTGTTGCCCAGGGCATAGAAAAATTCAGCGTTTTTATCATCTAAAACCGTGGCTCGCTGATAAGCTGCTGCCGCCGCCAGGAAGTTACCCTGTTGTACCTGGACATAGCCAATAATGGCAAAAATACGGGCGTTATCTTGCTCAAGCTGGGCTGCTCGCTGATACACCACCAGCGCCCCCTCCCAGTCTCGGCGCACCACCAGGTCCTCGCCCTGCTCCAATAAATCATCAATGGAAGGGGTCCTTTGCACCGGGGCTTGCTGGGCTGCCACCGGTAAAGTTGGGGCGATCGCCATTGCAAAAATCCCCATCGCGCTGGCGATCGCTCCCGCCATCACCCCCGCCATTTTTACCGTCCCGTATCGTCGTGACCTTGCCAATTTCTCCACACTCATCTGTATTCAGCGATCTCTAGCGCTACTTTGCTGCCTTAATTTAATTCTGTCCGGGCTTTAACATTCCAAATATCAAGATCCCAAACACCAAAGTCCCAAACACCAAACCCCATAGCCATACAGGACAGTTTGTTGCCTTAACTTGGGCTTCCGGTTTAGGGATTCACTGGCTTGGGGATTCAAAGGATGCTACAGCAACAGCGGAATTAGGAACGAGCCCGCGCCGCGTACAAATTCAATAATGGAAATGCCGAGGCCGTTGCCGCCGCGCTCTCGACGGCGGGCAGCTTTAAGGTACTTGTTCAACTCCGTGGCAAAGGTGTCCGCTGACTCAGCCCCCTCTGCGTCGTTTTTTTGTTCGAATAAGGCTTTAGCTTGGGCGCTGTCGGCCAGGGCGCCATCGTAATCTGCGAGGTGGGCACGGGCAACGGCGCGATTTAAATAAGCTTCCGCAAAGGTGTCGTCAATGGCGATCGCCTGGGAATAATAGCGCACTGCCCCAGGATAGTTTTGCCGACCAGCCTCCTGCACACCCCAGTTGTAATGATCACGGGCTCCAATAATCGACGTGGGCACCCCCATCGCCCCGGCAAGCATCGCCTGACGCACGTCAGTGCCAGTCATATCTGCCCCATACAGCATCGCCTCCCGCAAATCGCTACCCCCCATCCGTGCCGACTGAAGCTGGGCTGCGCTTAGATCTGACCCAAATAGTGTTGCGCCTTCTAAATTTGCCCCCCGCAAATCGGCGTAGCGCAAGTTAGCTCGACTAAGGTTGGCTCCCCGCAAGTCCGCCCCCCGCAGGTCTGCCCCTTGCAGATTGCCGTACACTAGCCCCGCCCCCCGCAAATTGCACTGCACGCAGGCGTTAGTTTGCAACAAAGTTTGCACATCCTGGGGGTCTTGGGCGATCGCCGGACTAATCAACGACGCTCCCAAAACTGTTCCCGCCACAGTCATCCCCACGGCGATCAGACGGGAAGCGAGGGCAGGGAATCGCCCCAATCTTGCACCAGATCTTAAAAACGTTGAGCTGAGCGCCAAACCAGGATTAGTCATAGGAATAATTGGGGGGTAACGGTTCTATGATGCCACTTTTAGGAAATGGTGATTTTTAGCAACGTTTACTCCATCGCTATTTCGTGTGTTTCACTGCTATTTAAGAAGTGCTGCCAAGCTATTAGCAGTATCGCAGTGCCGAAAAATCAAGCGCCACAGGGCTGCTCAGCCACGCCGTCAGCTACGGATTAGCTTCGCCCCGTTCTCGCACAAACGAAACTTGCCCTTGGGCATTAGTAACTTTACGCAATCCCAACTTCTCCAGCTCCTGCACCGCTCGCTGGCGAATAGGCTCGTCAACGGCGTCCACATAAACCGTTTGCCAGCCGAAAATTTGAACTTCCGTGCTGTCGGGGTTGTTGCGTAAAAACTCGGCAGTTTCGCGGAAAAACGGACCATAGCTTTCCTGCCCTGGTGTCCTCTCTGCCCATTGGGCTGCCTGTTCAAAATTGCGAATTGCCCCCGGAATATCTCCCAAGAGCAAAAGCTGGTCCAGCGCCATAAACCGCCATACCCAAAAGCTTTGGGGCTGCTCCTTGGGCGACAAACTTTCCGTTGCTTTTTCCATCAGAGCGATCGCCCGCTCCGGCTGTCCCAAATAGTAAGAAATGCCCGCGGATAAAAATGGATAGATAGCGAGAAATCGCGGATCCCGCTCCACCATCACCTGAAAATAATCATCATTGAGGCTGTATCCCGTGGCGCTGCGGGTGTCCTCGTCACCAAAATATTGCAAATAATCCAAATAGGCCCAGTTGGCAATCAAATTATCAAAGCCGCCAGAGGGAATCACCTTCAATAAGTCCAGGCGACCTTTGGTTTGGGTTTGAATTGCCTCGGCGTTGGGGTCCACCTTTGCGGCGGTGGCGATCGCCTGATTCTGGATATATCCAATCCCCATGGCAGCCCCAACCAGCAGCGCGCCGTTAATAGCCGATCCCCAGCCCAGCGACCGCGCCACCGCCGCTAACTTTTGCTTCCAACTCGTTTGCATATCTAGCCCATTCAAAGGGGCACGATTTCCACACGTACGGAAAATCGACGCGCCCTGCAACTAAAACACCCTCTAACGCTAGCAAAAATCCAGCGCAGAGGGCGTTCTGAAAAATATCAAACAGCGCCAAAAATGACGCCGTTCACACTCCAGCAGCAGCTTTAGTCTTCATAAAGCCAGCCGGTCAGCTCAGGAGTCCAGGCGCTTAGCTCTTCCTCCTTAAACCACAGGGCAATTTCCTTTTGAGCCGTTTCCACCGCATCGGAACCGTGAATCAAGTTGCGACCAATGCTGACGCCAAAATCGCCGCGCACCGTACCAGGAGCAGATTCCAAAGGATTGGTGGCACCAATAATCTTGCGAGCGGACGCCACCACGCCGTCCCCTTCCCACACCATTGCCACCACCGGGCTGGAGGTTAAAAAGCTAACTAGCCCACCAAAGAAAGGACGCTCCTTGTGCTCGCCGTAGTGGGCTTCTGCCAACTCCTTGCTCACGCTCATCAACTTTAGACCCACTAGCTTGAAGCCCTTGCTTTCAAAGCGCTGGATAATTTGCCCAATCAGACCTCGTTGGACGGCATCGGGCTTAATGGCAATAAAAGTGCGTTCCACGGTTTGACGAACTCCTGGACTGTGAACGTTGTAAAAGTCACTCATTAAATGAGTGAAAACTTGAGAATCGATTCAGGGTCGAAAAGCGCTAGCACTGACTGGCAGCAGAATCTTCATAACCCTTAACGATTTGATTCCCCATGGATTATCTCAGGATGGCGCACAAACGCAACGGTGAATTGGGGCGTGTCGTTAATTCCGCGCTAAAAGTCTTATGCGTAGGAAGGCAGGTGCTCTTTTGAAGTGGAAAATTTTAGGGTTTTAGAGGCTGTCATCAATTTAGCGCTAGGAGCCTTACACAGTGGGAAGTCCACGCCCTTTTAAAATAAAGCGTATCAGGGGCTGAAATCCTTGTGGTGATTGGCTTGAGATTTAAATGATGACAGCCTCTAAAACTCTGATGGCTCTTGATTGGAGGATTTGTTGATGACGGTTTCCAATGCCCAAATTCTGGATTTTACAAAGTGGCAGCGATGAATTTTGCTGACCTAGGGGTGCTGAGTGGGAATGATGTAAAAAAACGCTGTTCCCATGGCTAATTTTCCGTCCCCAGGCGAGCTGCCTCTAAATTCTTCGTCCAATAGTCAAATTCCTGATGGTAATTTGGCTGAAAATCGCACTGAAAACGGCGAGGAGTATGGGGTAGGAAAGGGCGATCGCCATCCCTTGGAAAGCTATTTACCCACAGGCTGGAGCAATTGTGACAGTGAAGCCCTGTATCGAATCCACGCTTGGGGCGATCCGTACTTTTCTATCAATAAAGCGGGGCACGTTACGG
The DNA here is from genome assembly GCA_937883785.1 of uncultured cyanobacterium. Classification (GTDB taxonomy): domain Bacteria; phylum Cyanobacteriota; class Cyanobacteriia; order CACIAM-69d; family CACIAM-69d; genus CALGDE01. The sequence goes on along the minus strand of CALGDE010000046.1, from coordinate 15,327 downwards.
TATCTCCCAAGGCAGATCGTGGGGGATCTATTGATCTTTTCGAATTGGTGCAAGCCCTAAAGGAACGAAATTTACAGCTGCCGTTGTTAATTCGCTTTTCTGATATTTTGGCGGACCGTATTGAGAAGCTAACGGCGGCATTTTCTCGGGCGATCGCTCGCTATAAATACACCGGTGAATATCGCGGCGTTTTTCCCGTTAAGTGCAACCAGCAGCGTCATCTGGTGGAAGATTTAGTAAAATTCGGAGCCCCCTATCAGTTTGGATTGGAAGCGGGATCTAAGCCGGAATTAATGATTGCTTTGGCTCTTCTAAACACGCCCGGAGCACTGTTGATTTGCAACGGTTATAAAGATCAAGACTATATTGAAACGGCCATTCTTGCTCGCCGCCTAGGAAAAACTCCCATTATTGTTTTAGAGCAGTTGGAAGAGTTATCGTTAGTGATTTCAGCGAGCCAGCGGTTAGGCATTCGTCCCATCATTGGGGTTCGTGCCAAGCTAAAAACCAAAGGCATGGGGCATTGGGGAGATTCGGCGGGCGATCGCGCCAAATTTGGTTTGACAATTCCGGAAATTGTTGCCTCTGTGGAGCAACTGCGGGCGGTGTCAATGTTAGATTGCCTGCAACTTTTACACTTCCACGTGGGCTCACAAATTGCCGATATTAATGTTATCAAGGACGCCATTCGTGAAGCCAGCCAAATTTATGTGGAGCTGCACAAGCTGGGCGCACCCATGAAATATTTAGACGTGGGCGGCGGCTTGGGCATTGACTACGACGGCTCCCACACCAGCAGCGGCGCATCCACCAATTACAGCTTGCAAAATTATGCCGATGATATTGTGGCGGCGGTGCAGGAAACCTGTGCCCTGCGACAGGTCCCTGCGCCTATATTGGTGAGCGAAAGTGGACGGGCGATCGCCTCCCACCAGTCCGTGTTGGTGTTCGATATTTTGGGGGTTAGCCAAGGTCCCCAAGCGCCTCCCCAGGGGATTTCACCCAATGCCCATTTATCCGTCAAAGAGCTGCGGGATATTTACAACACTATTAATACGAAAAACTATCAGGAGATGTATCACGATGCCACCCAGTATCGCGATGAAGCCCTGAGTTTATTTGGATTTGGCTACCTAAGTTTGACGGACCGCGCCACCATTGAACGGTGGTATTGGAGCTGCTGCACGAAGATTCGGGCGATCGCTCGCCAGAAAGAGTATGTGCCGGAAGATTTAGCCCATTTAGAGGACATGATGGCGTCCACCTACTATGCCAATCTGTCAGTATTTCAGTCAGCGCCAGACAGTTGGGCCTTGGATCAACTGTTTCCTGTTATGCCCATTCACCGCCTCAATGAAGAGCCCACAGAGCGGGGAGTTCTTGCCGATTTAACCTGCGATAGTGATGGGAAAATCGACAAGTTTGTGGGGCTCCGTCACCCTAAGTCAACTTTAGAATTGCACCCCCTACAGCTACAGGAAACGGAGCATCCTTCCATGACAGTTTCCGACAGCTTAAATGGGACTCAGGCGGAGAAAATTGTGGCCGGCGATCGCGCTTATGCCCCCTATTTTCTCGGCATGTTTCTCAATGGAGCCTATCAGGAAATCATGGGCAATTTGCATAATTTATTTGGCGACACTAACGCGGTTCATATTCACCTAACGCCCCAGGGATACACCATTGAACACGTGGTGAAAGGGGACACCGTTAATGAAGTTTTGGGATACGTTCAGTACGATGTGGATGACCTAATTGAAAGCATGCGCCGCCAAACGGAAACTGCCGTTCAGGAAAGCCAACTAACGGTGAAAGAGTCCCAGCGTCTGTTGCAAAATTATGAGCGCAGTTTGCGAGGATATACGTATTTAAAAAGTTAATTTAAAAAATCCAAAACCGAAGTGCCAGGCAAAGAACTCGAAACGATCAGGAACCTGCACCAGCGTTCAAGGCTTTTACCGTTAAGGGCAGTTTGCTGGGCAAATCCTCTGGACTTAGGTCGCGATCGCCATACTCAAATCCCAACTCCATCATCAGAAACGTCAGCTCACGCTCACTGCTGGATAATTCCTCACACGCCGCCGCAAACTTTTCGTCGCCAACTCTAAACGCAATATCCTTCAGCAGCGAGCCAAAGCCGTAGGCACCACCACCGTCCGTTTGATCCCCCAGTTTAATCAACTGCACCAAAGCGTCGTGATCGCCCTCAAGGCTGCGATTCACTAGTGCCCCGTAGTCCACTGGAAACAGGGCGTCGTCCAGTTGACTTTGGGTAATCTCAGCAATGGGAATTTGGGACGGCATTTTTGTAGCGTCGCCGCAGGCGGCCAATCCCCCGCAGATCGCCGCCGTTGAAAACACAATTTGCCACCTTAACGCCCTAGATAATAGCGTCCTAGCTAACCAACCGGCGATCGCCCGACTCCTCATCTAACGGCTCCAAATTAAACAACGTATGTAAAGTCACCATCGCCTGCCGCCGCGCCTCCACATCCTGCTGAGCCCGTAGCTGCACCATAGGGTCGTGGAGAATCTTATTAACAATGCCGCGACTCAACGCCTCAATGGTTTCCTGCTGCTTTTTACCAAACTCCGATCCCAACCGAGACAGGGCTTTTTCCAGCTCCTGCTCACGAATAGTTTCCACCTTTTGACGCAGGCAGTTAATGGTGGACACCGTTTCCAGCGATCGCCACCACATTTCAAAAGCTTCCACCTCCTCTTCCAACAGCGCCTCCGCCTCCAACGCCATCCGTCGCCGACTGGCATGGTTTTGGGCCACCACCTCCTTCAAATCATCCACATCAAACGCCTGCACCCCATCAATCTCTTTCACATCCGCCGCCACATTACGCGGCACCGAAATATCAAACAGCATCATGGACTGTCCCGGCGACAACACCGGCTCCAGCCGCTCCCGGTCCACAATGGGCTCCGTCGCCGACGTACTGGTAAACACCAAATCCGCCGTCGCCAAAGTGTTCATCATATTTTGCAGGGGATATAGACTCAGGTCCGCATCCTTAAATCGCCCGGCCAGCTCCTCTGCCCGAGCTAGGGACCGATTCAAAATGGCAATCTTTCCTGCCCCCTTAGAAATCAAGTGCTGCACCAGCAAGCGCGACATTTTGCCCGCCCCCACAATGGCAATGCGACAGTTAGATAGGTCGGGCACCTTAAGCACCGCCAACTCCACCGCCGCCGAGCTGATAGACACCGCTCCCGTGCCAATACTGGTCTCCGTGCGTACTCGCTTCCCGGCGGTAATCGCCTGCTTAAACAAACGATTTAACAGCCGCCCAATACCCTTGTGCTTTTGCCCTTGCTTGTGAGTGGTTTTTACCTGGGCTAGAATCTGCCCCTCCCCCAGCACCAAACTGTCTAGTCCCGCTGCCACCCGCATTAGGTGGGTGATGGCATCCTGGCGCAGCAAGATAAATAGGTGCTGGCGCAGGGCATCTACCGACAGCTTGCCTCGCTCGGCCAAGAATTCCGAGACCTCTCGAATGCCCTGCTCGGAATTTGAGCTTACGAAATAAATTTCCAGACGGTTACAGGTGCTTAAAATTGCCACCTCTTCCACGTGGGAGCAGCTCAGAAGCTGGGCGATCGCCTCCTGCAAATCCGGCTCAGGAATGCTCAATCGCTCACGCACCTCAACCGCCGCCGTCTTATGGCTCAATCCGATAACAGTAATACTCATCGTCTACAGAGATATAAAAAACTGGCAGTAAAAATCACAAGGGCTGGCGACGGAGTTAGCAATCAAAACCTTGAGTGAAATGCAAGCAAATCGCTAACAACAGCCAACTTAAAAATGATCCCCGAGCCTCACCAACCCAGGGGCATTTCCACAGAAAACTTAGCAAAGCAGAAATATTAGGAAAGCTTTGGCAACAGTTCAGCGAATTCACTCACAATTTAAGCGCCAAACTTTATAGGTTGATCCCCTTGTGGCGAAGACGCGCTGCCCCCAGAACAGGTTGACACAGCGTAAAGTGGGACCAGCCCTAAGGGCAAGCTCAAGACAAAAGCCCGGGTTCTGCAAGACATTAAAAATGAGCCTAGGAAGTCATCCAAAAAGACAACATTCCAGACCCATTTTGAATATTTTGGAGGCAATGCGTGGCGCACCAGGACGAGGAATTTTTCGACTCCTTTACTTTCCTAGTGCGCTCTGCCCTGCCAAACCGGCTAATTCAAACAAATTAGTTCAACTGGAGAGAGTTGACCTTATCCCAAATGTGGATGGTGTCCACAAAGCGAGCTGTTTGAGATTGGCTGGAAATAACCAAGCTCTGGGTGCGAGCTCCGCCGTGGAAATAGCGAACGCCTTCCATCAAGGTTCCTGGGGTAATACCGCAGGCAGCAAATAGCACAGTCTCACCAGAGGCTAGCTCTTCCGCACCATAGGCACGATCAGGGTCGGTGATGCCCATTTCCTTCAGACGCGCCAAATTACCTTCTTTGCTTTCACCAATCAAGCCGGTTTTAACAATTTCGGGATCGTAAATCAGCTGCCCTTGGAAGTGCCCGCCCAAGCAGCGCATTGCCGCAGCAGAAATAACACCCTCAGGAGCTGCACCAATTCCCATCAGAGCATGGATACTGGTACCGGAGAAGGCGCAAGAAATAGCGGCAGATACGTCACCGTCGCTAATTAGGCGCACCCGAGCACCAGCATCACGAATCTCTTGGATGAGTTCCTTGTGGCGTGATCGATCCATCACCACCACCACCAACTCCTCAATGGAGCGATTAAGGCACTCAGCCAAAATCTTCAAGTTTTCGGTGGCAGACTTGTCGATATCAACCTTTCCTTTTGCCGCCGGAGGGGCCGCCAGCTTTTTCATGTAAAAGTCGGGGGCGTTGAATAGTCCGCCTTTCTCTGCGATCGCCAGCACGGCCATGGAGCCGTTTTGACCGTAAGCCACCAAGTTGGTACCTTCGCAGGGATCCACGGCAATATCAATTTCCAGTAGTTCCTCCGGATTGCACACATCCTTGGCATTGGGTTGGGTGCAAATCCCCACCTCTTCGCCGATGTACAGCATCGGCGCGTCGTCACGCTCACCTTCGCCAATTACAATCCGACCGCGCATATGGATTTTGTTCATCCGCTCGCGCATCGCCTCTACGGCCACTTGGTCAGCGGTGTCCTTTTCACCTTTACCCATCCACCGGGCCGAGGCGATCGCCGCTTGCTCGACTACCTCAATAATCTCCAAACCGAGGGTGCTTTCCACTAACTTTGGCCTCCAAGTCCTTGCCAACAACTGCCAATAGGCGGCGCGATTTGCGCATTTCAGTTTTCAAGTCTATCAAAGGGCGGTCATTCCACAGCGATTGACCAAGGCAACGTAATGTTTCAACTTAAAGTCCATTAGTAAAAGTCACTAGGGACCGACGTTACACATAAGCAAAAGTGCTGGATTTCTCAACATACAGAAGAGAAATCCAGCACTTTTTCCGTCTGTTGTTCATCGGCAGGCTAAGCAGCTTACCAACGAACAACCTATAAAGGTAAACCCCTTTTTAGAAGACGAAAGTGGTACGTAAGGTTCCAATCACAACGTCATCGTTGTCATTATCCTGGTTGGGGTTGAACTGCCAAATAATGCCAGGAGTAATGGAAATAAAGTCGTTGATTTGGTACTTGTAGAACGCTTCCAAATGGAAGGGGACGTCAGAATCAAAGTCGTCGTCGTCAATTTCGGTGACATAGGGCTGAGCACCGAAGAACAAGCCACCTAGGCTACCTTCTTTACCCAAGTCAGGCAATGCCAAACCTAAAGCGTAGTAGAAGATATCAGCATCATCAAAGTCATCATTCGTGGTGGAATCAACATTGGTGTAGCCAAAGAAGCCCGTCAATGCAACTTTAGGGCTGAACTGGTAATAACCTTGAAGACCTACAGAATTGGTGCTGACAGGGTCAGTCTTAGGTCCATTGTTCGCTAGGAAGGTTCCGGTAAAACCATTGCCAAATCCAGCATTGTCGAAGCCAAATTCACCCTCGCCAAAGTAAGCGTGGTTGAAGGTAAGACCCAAGCCCAAGCGGCTGTCATCGGACACATAGGTCAACTGAGCAGCGGCAGAGTAGTTGCCGTTGAACAAACCAGCACCTTCGCTGGGGTCAGCACCTTCGCCAGCCAAGTAACCTACACCAAAGGTTAGGTTGTCATTGAAGGAGTAGTTGACACCTAAACCAGCACCACCACCAAGACGGTAGATGGGGCTACGCTGAGCAAAGGCAGATAGGGAACCACTACCACCGTCGAAGTCCTCGAAGTAAGGGCTCAAGGTGTTGAACTGGTCGTCCCAAATACCGGCGTTACCAGAAACAATGAAGTACAGCTTGTCACCGACAGGGAACTGGTACTGCAAAGTATCCAAAGTGAACGTGTTGCCCGTGTCACCGAAGACCTGACTGGTCAGAGTGGTTTCACCATTGGCACCAAAGGACTGGGCATTACCCACCTGCAGGCGGGTGATCAAAATATCGTCGCCAGTGAAACTGGTGTTGAAGTTTAGACGGGTCCGTTGCTGGAACACCACCTGCTCATTGTCATCACCGAAAACGGAGTCATCTCCAGAGCTAGCAGCAGCCAGGCTGAAGATAACCTCACCAGTTAGCTTAGTGGTGGTGGAGAACTGGGTCTTTTCTAGGAAGGAAACACGACCCTCCAAGCTATCTACGCGACCGCGCAAGGTGGCTAGTTCAGCAGCAAACTCGTCCTGTAGTCGAGACAGAACCTCCAAGTCCGCTTTGCTGGCCAAGGGAGCCGTTGATGCAGCAATTAGCTCATTAACGCGCTCTAGGCAGGCGTTCAAACCAGCGGCGAACTCATAGCGAGTCATGGCGCGATTGCCACGGTAAGTACCGTCAGGGTAACCGGCAATGCATCCGTAACGCTCAACCAAAGATTGAAGTGCCTGGAATGCCCAGTCAGTGGGGCTAACGTCAGACAATTGCGATACAGAAGTAACCTGAGCCGCTTGAGGGCCGCCGATACCTTCTTGACCGTAGCGATTAAGCTGTTCCAGATTGTCCAGCGAGGAAACCTGGGTAGTCGCGGGAGTTTCTGCAAATGCAGCGGTTCCCAGAACCATGCCGGCTAGTGCTGGAGTTGCCAGCAATGCTTTTAACAGTGTTTTAGACATCATTCTCTCTCTCTTATCCTCACACCGCAGTTGAAGGCTCGATTTCTACCAATTATCTGAAACTAAGCCGCTGCATACGTCGTTTGTACAAGCGCTTCAGCTCCATATCGGTAGAGTCCGTACAACTACAGATACATAGGATGATATCAAAAATATTTTTAAGCGTAGGATCGTAACGAAGAATTGTCAGGATTTGTCTGGTTTCGATAAAACTGCCCATTTTTGGGTGAAAAACGGTATTTTTCACGACAGCTTTTATAAAGATTTCTCTTCCTTTTTATTCGCGGACACGCTGACGATGCTCTGTGACAGTGTCTATGGTGTGTCATCAATTAAGTGCCAGAAGCCTCACACAGTAGGGAGTACATGCCCTTTTAAAACAAAAAATCTAGGGACTGAAGCCGTTACGGTCAAAAATTTTGGGACTTAAATGATGACAGCCCCTAGGTGTCAACGTTTTGTTCTGATTCGCCACTCTGACTGTGGTTTCAGCGCTGTTGCAGCGCCAGTCAAGGGAAACTTTCAGGTGAAGACAGTATTGAGGAAGTGGGGATTTCGAAGAGACGGGGAAGGGCAATTTGTAAAGAAGGATCTTCAGCTCTCGAACTAGGGGAACGTGTTTTGGGTTCGGTGTTTTAAGATTTTCGTTTAAAGCTGTCTAAGTGTTATTGGGGCACACGCATTCAAAGTCAGAATCTATAATGAAACTTAAAGCTACAGGCTAGTTGCCTCGATTTAGCTAACTTTGCCGATGATAACTGTCCTTAAAAGTTGGATTGAGGACAATTTTGGGCGGTGGACTTAGGCGATAATTACGGTGGTAGTCGTCCAGGCAAAAGTAGCCAAAAACGGTGATAATTAGCCGAAAGTTAGCTTATACAGTTGGTTTGCCAGGCGAGGATGCCACAGCTTCATGCTAGGGATTATTGAAAATTGGGACGATGCACAAGCTGAATTGAGGCGGATTTGCGATCGCACCCATGATGCCAGTATCAGCGACAAGGAAGTGACGGTGCGCAAGGTGCTGGAAGATATCCAGGCCCGTGGTGATGAGGCGCTGTTAAAATTTACGGCAGAATTTGATCGGGTGGAGCTAGAAGCCAGCCAGCTGCGAGTGACGGGAGCTGAGCTGGATGCGGCTTACCAGCAGGTGCCGCAAAGATTGCTTAACGCTATCCGCCGAGCCCAGCAGCAAATTGAAGCATTCCACCAAAAGCGAGTGCCAAAAAGCTGGGTGAGTTTTGAGGATAATGGCATAACCTTGGGCAAGCGCTACACGGCGGTGGACCGGGCGGGACTGTATGTGCCAGGAGGGCGGGCGTCCTATCCCAGTACGGTGTTGATGAATGCGGTGCCGGCAAAGGTGGCGGGGGTGGATCGCATTGTGATGGTGACGCCGCCTAAGTCCGATGGATCTTTGAATGCTGCGGTTTTGGTGGCGGCGCAGGAAGCGGGGGTTAGCGAGATTTACCGCGTTGGCGGCTCCCAGGCGGTGGCGGCGCTGGCTTACGGCACGGCGACGATTCCTAAGGTGGATGTGATCAGTGGACCGGGGAATATATATGTAACCCTGGCGAAGCGGCTGGTGTATGGCACGGTGGGTATTGATTCCCTGGCGGGACCGTCGGAGGTGTTGATTATTGCTGATTCCAGCGCAGACCCGGCTTATGTGGCGGCGGATCTATTGGCTCAGGCGGAGCACGATCCTTTGGCGGCGGCGATTTTGATTACTACTGATGGGGAGCTGGCTCGGGGAGTGGCTCGGGAGGTGGAGAACCAGCTTGATGGACACCCCCGTCGTTTTGAGGCGGAAAAATCGATTATTAATTTTGGTTCGGCGATCATTGTGGATACTCTGGAGCAGGCGGCGGAGTTGTCTAACCAGTTTGCGCCAGAACACTTGGAGTTAGAGGTGACGGAACCTTGGGATTTGGTGCCTTTGATTCGCCATGCGGGGGCCATTTTCCTGGGTCACTCTACGCCGGAAGCGGTGGGAGATTATTTAGCCGGTCCTAACCATACTTTGCCCACGTCAGGGGCAGCGCGGTACGCGTCGGCGCTGGGGGTGGAGACGTTTATGAAGTATTCCAGCTTGATTCAATATTCGGATCGGGCGTTGGCGGATGCGTCCCAGGCGATTCAGGCGCTGGCTAATGCGGAGGGGCTGGTGTCCCACTCGGAGTCGGTGCGGTTGCGATCGCCCGGCGAGCCTGATTCGAACCAGTAGGACATTAGGCAATGGGACGCCCAGGAACCAGGCGTACACCGACGCTGACCTTTGATCGGGGCACCTTAGTGCTGCACCCGCCGCCGAAAAATCCCACGGTGTTGGGGCTGGCAACCTGGGACGATCGCATCGAAAAATTTCGCATTCCCGCCTGCCACTATCGAACCCTAGTGGAAACCCTTCAGGCGGACGGCACGGATTTTATTGATCAGGCACGCCAGTTTGAGCCGCTGGACCTGGTGCCGCGACTGGTGATGACCCCCTATCCCCACCAGCAGGAGGCGCTGGATGCGTGGAAACAGAGCGATCGCCAAGGAGTCGTCGTCTTACCCACGGCAGCGGGGAAAACCTATTTGGCCCAGCTGGCCATGGAGGCGACCCCCCGCAGCACGTTGGTGGTGGTGCCGACGCTGGACCTGATGCATCAGTGGTATGCCCATTTGGAAGCGGCGTTTCCCGACGTAGCTGTGGGATTGCTTGGGGGCGGGTCGCGGGATGAGACGCCGATTTTAGTGGCCACCTACGACAGCGCAGCGATCCATGCGGAGCGGTTAGGGGCACGATATGCTCTGGCGATTTTTGACGAGTGTCACCATCTGCCGGGGGATTTTTATCGCACCACGGCGGAGTATTTGATTTCTCCCTATCGTTTGGGGCTGACGGCGACGCCGGAACGGGCGGATGGGCGACATTTGGATTTGCAACATTTAATTGGTCCTGAGGTGTATCGGCGGCGACCGGAGGAACTGTCGGGTCAGGCGCTGGCAGACCACGAGGTGGTGCAAATTAAGGTGGATTTGGCGGCAAACGAACGGCAACGCTATGACGCTTTGATTCAGCAGCGCAATCGTTTTCTGCGAGATAACAATATTTATTTTGGCAGTTTGGAAGGCTGGCAGCGGTTTATGCAGGTTAGTGCGCGATCGCCCGCTGGACGAAAGGCAATGTTGGCGCACCATGAAGCGAAAAGTATTGCCCTGGGAAATGATGCAAAAATCCGCGTTTTAAACGACCTGTTAGCAAAGCATTTCCCGGATAAAACACTGATATTTACTAACGACAATGCCACCGTTTATCGCATTTCCCAAGATTTTTTAATTCCGGCCATTACCCACCAAACGCCGGTAAAAGAGCGACACTTTATTTTGCAGCAGTTTAAGGCAGGAATTTACCCGGTCATCGTAGTGGCAAATGTGCTGGACGAAGGGGTGGATGTGCCTGATGCCCGCATTGCTGTTTTTCTGGCGGGTTCGGGATCCACGCGCCAATTTATTCAGCGATTGGGGCGGATTTTGCGCAAGGGAACGGGAGAAAAACGGGCAATTTTATATGAAGTAATCGCGTCCGATACGGTGGAGGAACGGACTAGCGATCGCCGCCGCGCTGCCTCACCCAAACCGAAAAAATCTACCCCACCGAAAAAAGTAAAACCCAAGCCATCCAAAGCAAAACCGGTACAAAAGCCCCTGCCTCCGGTGGATCCAGAGCCCCTGCCGGAAAAAGTGGCAGCAGAAAAAGAAGGCAAGAAGCAGTCTGGAACCGTAGTTTCCTTTGAAAAATATCGCCAGAGAAAACAAAGTCAACGGGCGTCAGAAAATACCGATGTAACCTATGATTTTGGGTCGTCCGATTCTGATGAGAAATCAGATGATGATTAGGGTTTGTGCAACGTCGAAAGCCTAAGCGATAAAACAGTTGGGATTAATAAGCTGGTGCGGATCAAATTTCTGGCGTAGGGCGATCGCCATACTTTTCCCCTGCCCCAAATACCCCCATGGATCAAGCTGTTTTTTTAACGATTGGGGTCCGTCTAAAATCGATAAAAATCCCTGGTGTTCCTGACAAAAATTACGCAAATTTATAAGGGTTTCTACGCCAGGTTGGTGGGCGCTGGGGATATAAATTTTTCCCAGTCCGCTGCCGCTGCGCAGTTGGGCGATCGCCTCAGGAACCAGCTCCAAAACCAACGTCAGAAACTCAGCCACATCCGTTGAAATTACCGCGCACTTAATATGTATATCGTTCTCGCTAGGAGGATTTTCGGGAGCGCTGAGAGGGGCGATCGCCCCATTCACCTGCCGCCACAGCTCCCCTTCCTCGTCATCCTGAAAAACCTGCACCGTCAAATTTTGAGCCGCGCTTTGGTCGATCACCGCGTTCACCTGAGCCGCCGTGCTGGCCGCCACCGACGCAAATCGCCCCAAAATCCACGGCTTTCCCGCGGCATCTGGAAATAAATCGGAAGGCGTCACGATCCAGTCCCAGGCGATGGGAGTTAGGGGGGAGTTAAGCACCTGGCGCGTTAGGGTATGTAGGTCGTCCAGCTCTCCCGCGATCGCCAAGGTTCGCCAGCATTCGGGGATGGGATACACTCGCCAGGTGAGGCGCGAAATAAGCCCCAGCGTGCCGTATGCGCCCGTAAATAATTTCATCAGGTCATAGCCGGCAACATTTTTGACCACCTTGCCGCCTGCCCGCGATCGCTGCCCATCATGGCGCACAAACTCAATGCCCAGCAGCATATCCCGCACCCCGCCGTAGCCCTGGCGCAAGCTGCCTGAGTCCGCCGTCGCCACAATTCCCCCCAGGGTCGCTGATTCTGGATAGCTGGGATCCACCGGTAAAAATTGATCATGGCTAGCCAACTCTCGCTGTAGCATCGCCAGCGTCATTCCCGCTTCAACGCTAATGGTCAGGTCCCCCGCATCGCGCTCCACCACCTGGTTGAGGGAGTCGCACCGCACCACTAAATCCACCGGCGATCGCGATGGGGCCCCCCCCCACATTTTGACATGCCCCCAAGGCAATAGCCGCCCCAGCAACGCGCACGCAAGCGGCCAAAATTAAGCCAACACATACCGCGACTACGGCGTCACTGTCCCCACAGGACGCGCCGTTGTGTGGTCAATGCCTCGCCCTAGCCAACGTTGTTCCCCTGGAGACAGAACCTCCCATTGTTTGAGGCGATCGCCCCCAAGAACTGACTCTATTTTTGCTGCCACTTTTTGTATTGCCACCTTATTCCACCGTTATCGCAAAACTCTGCGCCGGTCCGATTCCAGTAATCATGCCAACAATCACAGTCGCCAATTACAGTTCTGCATCGTTTCAGCGAGCTAGCCGACTCTACGCTTAAACCGATAGAGCTTAAACCGGCGGTTAAGCGCGCCAGGGATCCTGCGCCCAAAAACATATCAAAACCATGCGGTTTCCGTATGTAAATGTCTCCGTGTGTACAAACACAACAAGATGACTTGATTAAGCTAATTCGAGGAGAAATCGTGAACCAATTTTTGAAATGGTCGTCTGTAGAATGGTCGTCTACAAAAGTGAACGATCCAAATCACCCTACGTCATTACTTTGCATCCGCTAACTTACCTAGACTTTTCCGTGAGTATTTATGCCGAAAGCCAATAACTATGACTAAAAACATAGCTAAAGAAAGGGCACTGGCCTTCAAAATCACCGGCGATCGCCAGGGTTCAAGGAACAAGATTAATCGATTTATCAACGGACATGAAGAATCGTGATCTTGATCACCTTCAACGTTCCGAATGATCACCACCGACGTTCTGCACTATCACTCACAGGTTTCCGATATTTATCGATAATTTAGACATTACTTAGCTTCCGTCTAGTTATGCAGACTCCATTGAAGTTGCTACCGTCAGCGTTGTCAGACCTGTTTGCTCAGGTTATGACCACTGGCAGGTTAACCGTCGCAGACCGCTATGGGCTACTCGCAGCGCTGCTTGATGAAACTATCAGCGATGATGAGCTCAACAGTATTGATCGCCTTTTGCGCTCCATTCGGCGAGGGCGAGTCACCTTAGTGGAAGACCTCTCTAATACCAACTGCCTCGATCCGAGCGATGCTTCCTGCTGGAAGATTGATCGCCAACATACTCAGCAAAAGAAGGCTCCTCGAGCGGTTTGAAACACCACAAAAAGCGATGATATTGATTGGGCGATGTTGATGTTGCGATCGCCCCAACCGGCTGGCAAGTTATTTTCGAAGAACTCAACAATCAGTAGTTAGGATCAAGTAAGTTTCAAGCTAAGGCATCAAACGTATCCTTCAAAAAGGATGTCGTAGCAGTAGAAAGTATGGTTTTCCTAAGTACTTTTTCCATTAAATAGTTGGGAATTTACCCCTCAACGGCGTCTTTATCAAAAGTGAAAATTGCATAGTGCTGTTGCGGCAAGATTTTCGGAGATTCAGCTAGTTTAAGTCCCACCGTCTGCATTTCCTTTTGCAGCTGACGGAGGGACATTTTGTGTAAGCGCTTAATCAAGACAAAGGGGTTTTCTGCCCGATATTCCAGTACCACCACCCGTCCGTCAGGTCTCAAAGCTCGCACCACCTTTCGCATCATTTCATTGGGATAAGCAAGCTCGTGGTACACATCCACCATAATCACCACATCCACCCCACCCTCAGGTAAATGGGGATCTGTTTCGTTGCCCAAAACCGGCTGCAAATTACTAAGCTGGTACTCATTTTTCATCCAGCCCAAAATATCTACCATTTCCGGCTGCACATCCACCGCCAAAACCTGCCCCTCCGGAACCTTGGGCGCAATACGGGTGCTGAAATAGCCGGTGCCCGCACCAATATCCACCACCACGTCATCAGGGCGTAAATTTAGGGATGCGATCGCTGCCGAGGGTTTTTCCTGGCTTTCCCGTCCGCCTCGCTCTAGCCATCCGGCCCCCTCATAGCCCATCACTTTGGCAATTTCCCGACCCAGGTACACTTTGCCAATGCCGTCGGAACTGGGGCGATCGCGATAGGAATAAACTGAGTTTTCGGTTTCTAGGTCTATAGCTTCTAGGTCTGTAGCTTCTAAATCTGCGGCTTCTGGATCTGTGGCTTCTGGGTCTGCGGCTTCTAAATCTACAGCTTCTGGATGTTCGACGTTGGAATTGACCGCCACTGACAAGGGCACATCGGCGATCGCAGGCTTAGCCAAAGGACCGCCCCAAATTAATCCACCACAAATCAACAGACCCAGCAGCCATGTAATCGCCACACGCCAGGAAAACGTTTTAGAACCTTCCATTACCTGCCTTTTTAAGAAAATTTGCCCGAAGCGCCATCAGTGAATTAATAAGCGAATCCACAAGCGGCTCCATTAATAGCGCTGGCGTAAGTTTGTTCAATGGATTTGTACACGACGCATCTAAAAAATCCGCCGAAAACGATCCAAATATAGGCGAGCGACAGAGTCCTCTGGACAGTGTTCTAAACACTCACTAAAACAACTTTTTGCCTTCGCCAACTGTTGATTATGGAACAGCATAACGCCTTCTTCAAATCGGCTGCGGGTTTCTGCTTTTCTCTGGCAAGTATCCGGTGAGTCGCTGTCAAAAACTTCAAAAAGGGAAATATTCTCGGTCTTTCCTTTAACCACAACTCGATCAACAACTCGCATTTGATAGTCATTGGAGTTTTCTAAGTTGATAAAGGTGCGATCGCTAATTAACAGCGAAACCCCGTACACTTTCGTCAAATTCTCAATGCGAGACGCTAAATTAACGGCGTCACTAATGGCAGTGGTATCCATGCGCTTTTCACCGCCCACCGTGCCCAACATCAAAGTGCCAGTGTTAATGCCAATGCCCGTATCAATGGTGGGTAAGTCGGAATGCCCTTTGACCTGGTTATAGTCCTTTAGCTGACGCAACATGGCGATCGCCGCCTTCAATGCATCATCGGCGCTACCGGGAAATAGGGCCATGATGGCGTCGCCGATGTATTTATCAATAAACCCGCTATTTTCTAAAATCGCCGGTTCCATTTGGGACAAATAGCTGTTAATAAACCGGAAATTATCCTCAGGGCTCATACTTTCGCTCAAGGGCGTAAAATCACGAATATCTGAGAGGACGTCTGAAAAGTCTAATTTATGACGCCAGCCGCTTGAGTAAGAGT
>CALGDE010000045.1 GCA_937883785.1 uncultured cyanobacterium | reverse complement strand
ATGGCGCTTTTCAACTTTCTGCACCACTCAGTGCATAAGTGGGATGCTCCCCAACGCAGGAACCATCGTAAACGGCTGGAACTACACCGTTGACTCCTTCAACGACGGCGTAACCGGCGAAGTAGGTGGTAAGTACGAAATCTACGGCTTGGGTATCAAGCAAGTGGGCAACGAAGTTATCGTCGGCATCGATACTCGCCTGCCTATCGAAGGTTCCCAAAGTCTATTTAGCAGCAACCATATTGCCTGGGGCGATATGTTCTTCAACTTCGGCGGCGGCACAATGTCCGAAGGCAACGGCAATTTCTTTGGTGTGCGCTTTGCTGGCAATAATGACGCAGGGGTCAGCGAAACCGGCGTTTACAGCAACGTCACTGGGCAGTTTGTGGACAATGGTTTTGATAGCGTCGCAGACCATGCAAGCTATGTAGACAACAATGGCGGTAACTCTTCTGTAGGCGACTTGGCGTCGAACGATTCCTACTTTGATGCCTCCTATAATGTGATTCAGAGCGGTACCAAAGTGGGCGATATTTCCCTGTTGGACAGCACTGCTCTTGCTGGTTACGGCTTCAATTTGAACGATGTGCCCGGCACCGCAGGTCAAACCGAGAGCGACACCTTCGCCGGTCGCACCAGTGATAATGGTGTGAGCTACTTCGGTGAGCGCCAGTCTTACGGCTTTAAGTTTGAGCTTCCCCCTGGCATGGTGGGTGAGTTTGTGGCTCACCTTGCCCAGGAGTGCTTTAACGATTCTGTGGCGATCGCCGGCACGTTTGCCGAAATTACCGACAGCACGGATGTTCCTGAGCCTTCCCTATTGCTGGGACTGGCGGGGGTTGCCGGTTTGGGTCTAGTGCGCCGTCGTCGCCAAGCCTAAGTGATTGCCCAATAGCCTTAGGCTGATTGATTTCCTAGCTGATAGTTGACTGGCCAGAGGGTGGCGATCAATCCTCTGGCTTTTTTGATCGTTTGATTCAAAAAAGGACACGAAGAAATATTTTCGTCGCCTCAGCCAAAAGCGCTGAAAATGGCAAGCCTTACAATAGTCGAAGTACAGCCTTTGTCGAAAATTGTTCCAATGTAACTTGCACCACAGCCTTTCCATGTTTTCTAATCCCAGATTTTTTCGTTCCCGCGCCGTTTCAACCGCAGCATCCTTAGGGGCGATCGCCTGCATCAGCGCCGTAGCCGCCCCCCAAGCCAACGCAGGCACCATCGTAAATGGCTGGAACTACGCCGTTGACTCTTTCAATGACGGCTACACCGGCCAAGTTGGTGGTAAGTACGAATTCTACGGCATCGGCATTAAGCAGGTGGGCAACGAAGTTATCGTGGGCATCGACTCCCGTTTTGACTTGGCAGGGGACGATGCTAACGCTATTGAGTGGGGCGACCTATTCTTTAACTTTGGTGGCGGCACCATGTCTGAAGGCAACGGCGAATTTTTTGCCGTGCGCTTTGCAGAGGGCAACGACGCCAGTGTGAGCGGAACGGGCGTATTTGCTAACGCTAGCGGGCAATTTGTGGACAACGGTTTCGACAGCGTGGGAGACCACGCCACCACCGTAAATAGCGAAGGGGGCTTTGCTTCCGTGGGCGACCTGGCGGCTAATGACCCCTACTTTGATGCGTCCTACAATGTGCTTCAGAGCGGTACCAAAGTGGGCGATATTGCCATGTTGGACCAGGCAGCCTTAAGCAGCTACGGCTTCAACTTGAACGATGCGCCTGGTACGACTGGGCAAACCGAAAGCTCTGTTTTAAGTGGAGCAGATTTTGGCGTTCGTCAGTCCTTTGGCTTTAAGTTTGAGCTTCCTCCCGGTATGGTTGGCGAGTTTGTGGCTCATATCGCTGCTGAGTGCTTCAATGACTCCGTTGCTCTTGTGGGTGAGTTTGTGGCGGACCGTACGGACGTTCCTGAGCCTTCCCTCTTGCTGGGTTTGGCGGGAGTTGCTGGTTTGGGGCTGGTGCGTCGCCGTCGCCGTGCGTAAGCCAAAGGGCTTTTGGGCGCTGATTTAATTTCCTAGTGATAGCTGTGTGCCAGAGGGCGTTGATCGCTCTTCTGGCTTTTTGCTTGCTATAGGGTTTGGGTTTGGGACTGGGCGATCGCCGCCAATTGCGCACTGCCGTAAGCTGCCTCCGTTTGCGCTGCTACCGTGACGGGCACGGCAAAATAACGCTGACGAATTTTGGTCCATGTGGAGTTGTTCGCCCCACCCCCGGCGGTTTGAATTGAGGTGAGCGGATCGGCTCCCAGTTCTGCTAGCCGCTTATATCCTTGGGCTTCGATGCGGGCGACTCCCTCCAGCATTCCGTGCAAAAAGTCGCGATCGCTCTCTGGTCTAGGCGCTAATCGAGGGGCTAAATCGGGATCGCTCACCGGAAACCGCTCTCCCGATTTTAGCAACGGATAGTAGTCGTAGGGACTGGGGTTGGCGGGGGCAATTTCCTGGCTGAGACGGTTGAGTTCTGCGCTGGAAAAGAAGTGGCTGAGCACTGCGCCGCCGGTGTTAGATGCGCCGCCCACTAACCAGCGATCGCCGAGTCGATGGCTGTAAATTCCTAAGTCTGGCGCATTTACGGGAACGGTGCTGAGCTGTTTTAACACCAAAGTTGACCCTAGGGAGGTGACCGCTTCCCCCGGTTGGGAGGCACCGCTGGCGAGGAATGCGGCGATGCTGTCGGTGGTGCCCGCGATGATTTTGCAGGCGGGGTTGATGGCAAATTTTTGGGCGATCGCCGGCAAAATTTCACCAATAACACTGCCGGGAGCCACCACCTGGGGTAAAGAAATTCCAAAATCGGCGGCTTGCAACGATTCAGGATAAGCGAGGCGAACCGGGTCGTAGCCTAACTTGAGGGCGTTGTGATAATCGCTGATTGCCCTGGGATTTTTGCCTAACTGAAGCTGTCCGTGGAGCAAAAAGCTTAGCCAGTCTGCCTGGTGAAAAATCAGCGGCGCATCGGTAGAGCCGGACCACTGCCCACCAAAGCGATCGCTCCGCCACCACCAAACTTTCGCCAATGTCGACGTTGCGGATCGCGCCCCGCTGGTCGCCGCCACCAGCGGGCTAAATTCTTTGAGTCCAGCCCGTCCGCGATCGTCGTTATACATCAGCGGTCCCGCCATTACCTGCCCTGTGACCGTCCCCAGCAACACCGTGGACGAGGTGCCGTTAATGGCGATCGCCCCCAAGGCTCGACGCACGGCGACTGGCAACCCTCCCAGCAATGTCCAAAGCTGCTGTTTCCACGCTTTCGCTAGTTTTTCCCCTGATTCCGAAGCCCCTGCAACGCTGCATTGAATCGGTTCGGCGCGGGCAGAGTTTGAAATGGCGATCGCCCGCGCTCCCGAGGTGCCGAAATCAATACCGAGGCTATACATTTTGCTGCTAAATCGTCACCGGAGATTCTGGCGTTGAGGGGATTTCCCGTTCAGGGGCTAACGCTTGAAAGTCGGCGATCGCGGTTAACATTTCCCGCTCAAAGGACACCTGGGCTCGATTGGTTTTTCCACCCACGTAAAGTCCCTGCTTTGTCGCCAAAACCCACACTTGGGAATGGGAAACATAGCTCATCAAAGTACCCACCATAAGCAAACCAAAGCCTAAATAAACTAATGGAATGCCCGGGTCAGTTTTGATTTGCAAACCGGTGCTTCCCACCAAATCATCAACCACTAAATTAATGCCGTTGACCTTCACGGAACGCCCCACTCGCGTCGTTGCGATGGGGTCACCTTTCATGTCGTAAATCAACATTGTTCCCTGCAAGTCGCGCGTCACCAACGACACCCCTTCGCTCAGATCCGGCTTAGTGGGCACCCACGTCCCCCACAGGCGATCACTCATCCCTTTCAACGGCGCCATCGGCAATTCAAATACCGGACTGTTATTGAGATGAACCTTAACGGCTGCAATGCTCCAGTTTGTTTGATAAATGGTGGTGCCCTTGTAGCGCAGGGGTTTATTCACATAAATAGTTTGGCGATCCTTTTCTTGCCCATCAGTGCCCATCACCGAAAGGTCTGAATAAAATTGATCAATATCGCCGCCGGGGGTGTAGTCAATCCAGAATCGGTTGACCTTTAAATACCAATCCTTGGGCACCCGAGCCACCCCAAAAGGACCCGCATCTAATAAGTGCTGAATTTTAATCACGCCGCCACTAGGTCCAATCTCTTGGGCAAAATAGCCGCCCAAGGCTCCCACGATCGCCCCCAATAAAACCAGCAGCATACTGATATGAACCACAATGGGACCAATGCGCCCCACGATACCTTTTCTGGCGTATATGCTGTCACCTTTTTGGAACACTTTGTAGGATTTTTTTCCTAAATATTCCTGAATAAAATCCAAGGTTGATGCTTCAGAATGAGCGCTGTTTTTATGACTTTCTAAATCATTACTGTCTAAACCATTACTGCCTAAATCATTGTCTACACCGCTACTTACATCGCCATCTAAATTGCTTTTGCCGTCTGACGTTGAGTTTAGAAAAAGGTTAAGCCGGGCACTTAACGCTAGCTTTTCAAATTGTTCAGTGCGGGTATAAAAACGCCACCGCCGCGCGGATTTTAAAGCGGGCAATTGGCGTAGGAATGAACAGGCGGTTAGACTCGCGCCGAATACCACCAGCAGCCCTAGAAACCACCAGGTTCGATACACATGGTCCAGCCCAATAATTAGGATGACTTTCCAACTTAGGAAGCCAAACAGGGCGGGGTCTTCGGGATAGTTGGTTTGGTAATAGTTTAGGGTTTGTCCCTGTTCGATAACGGTGCCCAAAATGCTGAAAGCGGCGATCGCCAGCAACAGCACAATGGCAAGGCGCAAATCGGCGATCGCGGGCACAATATCTCGACGCCAAACTCGTCGAACCAGCTTAAGCTGCTGGCGTAATTGTTCAGGGAACGACTGGGATGAAGCGTCGTTTGCGTCCATAGGGGCAGTGGGCTTTTGCGCAACGGGAAACGGGTAGGATGTCGGTCAGAAAAACCGGTCGGACATTGGGGGCTGTCATCAATTGAAGCCCTAAAAGCCTTAAGTCAAGAGCCGCGAGGGGTTCCGCCCCCAGCATTTTTTATTTAAAAAAGGCGTGTATTTCCCGCTGGATAAGGCTTCTGGAGACTAATTGGTGACATGTACTAATTATCGCAATTATCGCAAAGTCGCTAACTTTTTGGCACCTAAGCCCCTTAACCCTTACACACCGCCCCCCTGCCAAACGGAGCCCAGCCAATTGAGGGGGAGGCGATTAATCAGTGACAAGGTGCCGAAGCCCAGGAGCAGGGCTCCGCTGGTGGGGGTGATCCAGGTGGACCAGCGACGCAGGGACAGCAGCTTTTCAATGGTGGCGGTAAAGGTGCCCGCGATAATCAACGGCGACACATAGCCGATCGCATAGGAAAACAACAGTGCCCCGCCCATCACCGGTTTGCCCGTGCTGCCCACCCAGGCGAGAAGGGTGGCTAAGACCGGGGTGCTGCACGGGGAGGCCACTAAGCCAAAGGTGAGCCCGACTAAGTACGCCCGCAGCCCGGTGGAAATATTGTCGGGAATTAGCTTGAGGGTGTCGAAATTGGGAAAGCGTAGGGGCAGCAGCTCCAGCAAATTCAGCCCCATAACGATCGCCACAAGACTCACCACAATGGGCAATCCAAACCCCACCTGCCCGTAAACCTGCCCAACCCCGGCAGACACAATCCCCAGCAGCGCTAGGGTAGTCGCCAATCCCAAGGCAAACCAACTGGACTGGGCAGCGGCTTGTCCCAGCGATCGCTCCGATTCGTAGCCACCGATATAGCCAATGGCGATGGGCAGCATAGACAGCATACACGGGGTAAGGCTGGTGAGGAGTCCGGCGAAGAAAACCACCGCGATCGCTGGCCAACCCAAGTGGGAAAGCTGGGTTTCCACCAGACCGTTAGCCCACTGGGTTACCGAATACAGGCTAGTTTGAACCGATTCCCACATGGTTGACGCAGCGTATGAAACAGATACAGCAGACGGGTAATGAGCCAGGTATTAACGGAAACGTTAATTTTTACAACCTCCTCTCATCATACCGACTTTTATGTATCTCAATTTAAGGCTGCAAAGAATCACGCAGTTGATCTCGTACTTTCATCAGAGCAAAGCCCAATAAGTTCAACCCTTTCCAGCGGTAGGGATTGGCAATTGAGTCATCATCCTGCGCCAGTCCAACGCCCCAAATTCGGTCCGCCGGGCTGGCTTCAACAAGAATGCGATCACCCGTACTCAGCAGAAATTCTTGCAGCTCTAGCGCTTGAAATTTAAACCTGTTGCCACGTACAACAATCTCGAAACGATGCTTTAGCCAAAGATCCTGATCGAAGTTTTTTACTTTGCGACCAAGAGCCTTCGCCGCGTCAGGATTTTTAGCGTCGATAATCTCTTGCACAATCGCGGCATCTTCAAAGAGCCGCGCCTTTTCCTCCATCATGTAGTGCTCAGCCGTGGAATAGGTAATACCATCCACTTCAAAACTGGCTTCGTACCACTGACTGAAGCAGGATTTCGTTACCGCGTCGCCCTTTTTTCGGTGCCCCCAGAAGTAGAGGTACTCCGCCTGATGTCCCTCGGCAAGATGATTGTGCAACGCTTCAACGCTATAAATTTCCATTCCTCACCTCCTGGTTTTGAGACTTGACGGCGTTTTAAGTAATGGATTCCCAAGTTCCCCCTTTACAAAGAGAACGGCTCGCCGCCGCCAACACTTTCACTAATCCAACGCCCGTTTCTGCTGAGCTGCGCGGGTCGATTTTGCCCATGGCGATCGCCTCCACAAAACAATCGGCGACGGCTTGCAGCGGCTCAACCTCCTCAATGGCAACGCTCTGGGGTTCATCCACCTCGGGCAGAAACAATGGCTGTCCCTGATTGCGATCGCCCTGTTTCCACTCGCTGCCCAGGAACGTCAACGGCTGATCCGCCCGTAAATCGTCAAACACCAAAGCCCCGCGATCGCCCACCAGCACCAGCCGCCGCTGTTTATCAGGATTGGACCAGCACAGATGAACCGTGATTTCCACGCCCGACCTGTAGCGCAAAATCAACCAAGTTTGATCCGCCAAACCATTAGCAGGCATGGGGTAATCGTGGGTTGCCGCAGGCTGATCCGACTCTCCCGGCTGGAGCCAGATCATGCCCCGCGCCGCCACCGCCGTGGGAAAATCGTCCAGCCAGTGATTGAAAATGCAAATATCGTGAATTACCAAATCCCACAGCACATCCACATCCTGGCGCACCGGAGCGAAATGGGTACGGGTGGCATAGCCGTAGCGCAGGGTTTGCAAATTGCCCGCGCCGATAAATTCCTTGCCGGCGGCAACGGCTCCATTAAATAAATAAGTGTGGTCGATGCACAGGATTTTTTGTTGGGCTTGGGCGATCGCCGCCAGCTTTTCCCCATCAGCAACGGTCATTGTCACTGGTTTTTCCACCAGCACGTGCAGCCCCTGCTCTAGCGCAAAGGACACCGTTTCCAAATGGTCCACCGCCGGGGTCGCCACAATCACCGCTTCCAACGGTTGGTTATCCGGTTGTGCCGCGATCGCCTCCGCCAAGCTGGGACAAAGTTTTACATCTTGCCAATGGGGACGACTTCCGTAGCGCTCCGTCATCCGATCCAAGCTCGCAGCAATGGGATCCACCACCGCCTCGAGCTGAAACTCAGGATGCTCCAGCCCAATGCGCGTCCAGTGGGTGCCCCAACGCCCTGCACCAACCACCGCAATCCTTACCATCGTCAGCTCCCGTTACCCTTACCAATAGCCCAATCTTCCCCATCCTAGGCAATGGTCCGAAAGATGGCGTGATATCATTCTTAATCGCGCTAATCACAGTATTTTGCACAGGTTTTCCACCAAAAGAACTTGCACAAATTATCTGAACAGTAGCGCCCTGTTTTCGTTATACGAAATTCACCCACATTACCTAGGAGCAACCCGCTATGACCAAGCGCACCCTTGGCGGCACCGTCCGCAAACGTAAGCGCGTATCTGGCTTTCGCGTTCGTATGCGCACCCACCACGGTCGCAACACCATCAAGTCTCGCCGTAAGAAAGGACGCGCCCGCCTGTCCGCGTAAGTCACTGACTTTATTGATTGACAATATCGTTGGCAGTGCTGCTTAGAACGGGGCATTAGTGTGCAGAATCTCCCAGATCCTACCGGCGTCGCGTCTGCGGCTTCGTAATGCCCCCGTCCATTTTCCGGCTTAATTTTCCCTTGCTGACCGTACGGCGTGGGCTTTTATGGCATTACCCAAGGTCCATCGCCTTCGCGATCGCCAAACCTTTGACAAAATTCGCAAACACGGTCTTCGTCGTCGCAGCAAAACCATGACCGTGTGGGCCCTGAAGCGATTCCCCCACCCTGACGCTTCAAACCATATTTCCGCCGCGTCGCCGATCCCCACACAGTTTGGCGTGGCCGTTAGTAAGAAAGTCCATAAGCGTGCCGTGGTGCGCAATCGCATTCGCCGCCGCATTCACCACGCAATTTTGACCCTGCGCGATTCCCTGAAACCCAACTGGTGTATTCGGATTTCCGCCCGAGACGCCTCATTGGACTGCGAATATTCCCAGTTTCTGCAAGAATTAGAAACAATACTTAGCGAAATCGAGGTACTTCATGGGCGTTAAGGAAGATGTTTACTACGAAGGCGGTCCCCACATTGGCGAATTGATCGTCAATATTTTGCTGGGATTTACGGTGATTTGCCTGCCCTTAACGGTGGGAGCGATTGTGCGCGCCCTATGGCTACGGTTCCGAATTACGAGCCGTCGCATCACGGTAATTGGCGGCTGGCTAGGGCGCGATCGCTCAGACATTATTTATTCCGAAATTGCCAAAGTGGTCACCGTACCTCGTGGCTTGGGTCTTTGGGGCGATATGGTATTGACCTTGAAAGACGGCAGCCGCTTAGAAATGCGCGGTGTGCCTAACTATCGGGAAGCCTACGACTACATCACCGAGCGTTTATCGGATCGGGCTCGTAAAGCCAGTGGGGCGATCGGCGTCAAGCCCAAAGCTAAAGCCAGCGCATAGTAGCCACGCGCCGACGAACATACACAAGTAAAACAAAGCGCTAGATGACTGCGAGGGTCACTAGCGCTTCGTTATGGCTATGTTGCGGCTACTGTGGCCGCTTTTTCATGCAGTTCCGTGGATTATTAATCCAGCAGCGCTGCGCCTCGGCGGTAGAGCTCGCGGGCATAGTCGGTCCAAGTGCCCTGTCCCCAGTAGCGGAAGCAGCTCGTTTCCACCAGCATTAGGTACAGCAGCGCCTCTTGGTAATCCTGGCGTTGGGTGACGCTGGGATCCTCCGCCACCAGGCGATCGTACTTTTGGTGGAACTTGACGCTTAGCTCGTTCATGGGCTCCAACACGTTGTCGTAGCCCTTCACCCAGCTTAGGTCGTTGGTCCAGGAGGCTCCATCCATATGGAACTGGTGGTCAGTGGATTTTAGCTCCGCGATCGCCGCCTCCACTTTCTCAGGCGTCGTCGAAGCGGGATCCACCCGCTGCCAAATTTTTGCCTGCCCCACCGCTTGACACTCAGGAAACTCCTCTTCGGAAATTCCCATGGCGGCGATCGCCTCCAAATACTCAGTGCCATTCAAGCCGAGGGTACCCTGACCGCCCGCATCGCGAATTTGCTCCCACACCGGCGGGTAATCTCGAGGAAACTCATTCATCATCACCCCGCCATTTTCTCCGTCAGCAATTTGGGTCACCAACGACGGCACCATTTGCGTGCCCAATTGTTGCTGCCCCCGTCCCTTCGCCTCGTGGTAGGGCTGCATTTGCGCCACCAGCTTCGTATCGGACCCCTGGGTCTTAATCAGCGCCGTAATGGACACCGTTTCGCCACGGGAATTACGAGCCACCAGCCGATTGGGCAAATACTTATCATCCTGGGGAATGCCAGACCCATCGGGGCGCTCCACCGAATGCTCCTGCACCATCAGCCACTGATAGCCACACTCCTTCAAAGCCTTGATGTACTCATACAGGGTGTCCGGATGGTTAGGCAGGTGCATTTCCGGGGGCGAAAATCCTCGCACCCGCTTCAAAGCATCCATGCCAAAGATGGAGGCAAAATATTGCTGCCACGCCTGCATTTGCAATTTCAAATCGGGGATCGGCGTCGACGGGGCCACCGCATGGCTCCACATGGTGCCCAACCATTCCACGCCGCCGGAATATTGGTCGTTATTGGTAATCAGCTTCAGCTTATCGAGCACGTCATCGCGCCCCATTTGCACCAACCCCCACAGCAAATTGCCCGAATAGTCGAGCATAATGCGCGGGGAACAGCCCGAGTCCACCAGCTGGGGCACAAACTCCCCCATACGCTGGTAGCACCAGGCAAAGACGCCAGCGTTATGGTTATCGCCGTCTCCCTGGTTGTTAAACATATGCTCCAGGTTGCAAATGAGCGCCCCGTTTTCCCCGGCGGGAACCGTGGGCTGGTGCATATGCAAGGCGCAAGCAAAGCTGGAACCTAAGCCGCGAAACTGGTCCAACGTTAAGCCGGTTTTTCCGAAATAGACGGGATCTTTTCCCGAAACCGCTTCAGAAATTATCCCTTCGTCGCCGGATACGTTAGGCACTCCGGGATATCGCTCTTGGGCGATCGCCCCCGCCTGCTGAGTTAAAACGCTCACCATAAAAACTGGTCCTCATCGTTTCTAGTCTGTTGTGTCCCTTGTGGCGCTCAGATAATTGAGCTCAAAAATATTTGCTTAGAAATATTGGAGCGGTGGCAAAAAGTCCTGTCCCTCGGCGCTGCAAAACTGGCAGGCTCAGGTTAATGAGGCTAATGACCTTTCGCAGCTCGGCCATTAGAATTTATCTCTAATCAAGTTCGGCTGATTTTTGGCTAATTTATTCTTCGCTTTCCTAACTCCATTCTAAGAGAGCAACCCGCTCCAACTCCCCATAATCCCTGTCTTCTAAGGTTCTCTTTGGGATCGGCGATCGCTCTGCCGCGTCTACCCCCTATCTCTGCAACATTCCCCCGCCGCCTCGCAATCCTGTCCGCTAAATTCGCTACCGTTTGTGACGAACGGAGTTATTTCTGGGGCTAAAAATTCCCATTTACCCCATTGCATTTTTGTATTTGACAGACCTAATCAGAAGGGACATAATTTTCAGCAAACTGAATCACTGAGCTAGTTTTCGCGATTTAGATTAGTGATCCCCACCAAGGGGTTACCCCTCTCAATCGAACTGGAATCATTTTGGGATCAGTCCACGAGCCTGCTAAATGCACCGCCAGGGCGAT
The DNA here is from genome assembly GCA_937883785.1 of uncultured cyanobacterium. Lineage (GTDB taxonomy): Bacteria > Cyanobacteriota > Cyanobacteriia > CACIAM-69d > CACIAM-69d > CALGDE01. The sequence continues at coordinate 7,281 of CALGDE010000045.1, read as the reverse complement.
CGCCAAAAGTTCAGCACTCTATGCCCACTTTAATTGCCAGTTCGTTAAGTTAAGTACTTTGAGACCTGTCCCAAACGGCAAGACCTGTCTAAACTGCCCGTCCAAAAAACCTAAGAGGAAACCCCATGTACATTGTCCAAGTCGCATCAGAGTGCGCCCCCGTCATCAAAGCTGGCGGATTGGGAGATGTGGTCTATGGACTCAGTCGAGAATTGGAAGGTCAGGGGCATTGCGTTGAAATTATTCTGCCCAAGTACGACTGTATGCGCTACGACCAAGTGTGGGGCATGCATGATGCTTACCGCGACCTGTGGGTGCCTTGGAACGGCGGCGCCATCCATACTTCGGTGTACTGTGGCTGGGTTCACGGGCGTCTGTGCTTCTTTATTGAGCCCCACAGCGCAGAAAACTTCTTCAATCGCGGGCATTATTACGGCGGTCTTGATGACCATATGCGCTTTGCATTTTTCAGCAAAGCTGCCTTGGAATTTTTGCTGAAAAGTAATAAGCGCCCCGACATTATTCACTGCCACGATTGGCAAACCGGAATGCTGCCGGCGATGCTGTATGAAATGTATTCCCACCACGGCATGAACAGCCAGCGGGTTTGCTACACCGTTCACAACTTCAAGCATCAAGGGGTTGCCGGTGCTGATGTTCTGTGGGCAACGGGGCTTAATAACGACGCTTACTATTACCAGTATGATCGCCTGCAGGACAACTTCAATCCCACGGCCATCAACTTTATGAAGGCAGGGATTGTGTATGCCAACTACACCAACACTGTTTCTCCTCACCATGCCTGGGAAGCCCGTTATTCGGATATTAGCTGCGGATTGGGGCACACTTTGGAGGTGCACAACAAAAAATTTGGTGGCATCCTAAATGGCGTTGACTATGAGGTGTGGAATCCAGAAACGGACAAGCATATTCCCCATAACTACGGCGCCACTAGCTTTGATAAAAAGGCAAAAAACAAGGCGGCTTTACGGGAGCGTCTCCTGCTTCGGGATGTGGATCGTCCCATCGTGGCTTACATTGGTCGCCTTGATGACCAGAAAGGAGTGCACCTGGTGCACCATGCCATTTACTACGCGATCGCAAACAACGCCCAGTTTGTACTGTTGGGATCAGCGACGGCATCCCACATTGGCTCCTGGTTCTGGCATGAAAAGCAAAATCTCAACGACAACCCTGACTGCCATTTAGAGCTGGGCTTTAACGAAGAGCTGTCCCACCTGATTTACGCCGGAGCAGACATCATGGTGGTGCCCAGTAACTATGAGCCCTGTGGACTAACCCAAATTTTGGGGCTGCGCTATGGGACGGTGCCGGTGGTGCGAGGGGTCGGCGGGTTGGTAAACACGGTGTTCGACCGGGATCACGACAAAGATCACGCCCCCGAGAAGCGCAATGGCTACGTGTTCCATCAAACGGATAATCATGCCCTTGAGTCAGCTTTGAATCGGGCCATTGGGTTATGGCATGACTATCCGAAGGAGTTTGAGCAGCTGGCACTTCAAGGTATGGAATATGACTACTCCTGGAGCACTCCTGGGGAGCAGTACTTAGGTGTTTATGATCATATTCGCTGTTAATACGCCCTTTTTTAACAGTTTTTTATGGTTTTTCATGGCTTGCGAGGATAAGCTTTAAAGGAAAAGACATCATTTGTGGGGTGTAAAATATTACCTAATGTCCGTTGCGGACACTAATGATTTCAGTCCAGAGGTTGGGGCCTTAGGGCGCTGGGTAACCAGTGTTTCAGTGGGAAGCTTGATAACGATGTTGTTAAGGTGGCTGGTTAAGGGTGAGTCAGAATTTTCCTCGAATATGGCGATCGCACCTTTCTTCTTTTGACGCAACGATAGCCCTGGGGCGAAAACTGGGGCAAGCACTACAGCCTGGGGCAGTAATTTTGCTGTCGGGCGACTTGGGTGCTGGAAAAACAACCTTGGTGAAAGCGATCGCCGAAGGGCTGGGTATTTCCGATCCGGTAAATAGCCCCACCTTTGTGCTGGTTAATGAATATTTTGACGGGCGATCGCCTCTGTACCATTTCGATCTGTACCGTTTGGAGCCGGCGGGGGTGGCAGGGGTGGACCCGGAGATGTATTGGGAAGGAATGGAGGTGGAGCCAGGTATTGTGGCTATCGAATGGGCGGAGCGGCTTCCTTATTTGCCAGGCGATCGCCTAGAAATTCGCCTTAACCATAGTGCCCCCCCTGATGTGGTGATCGAGAATCCCCTATCTGGGCGTGACATTTGCATTCAGCAATTTGGCGCTGTTCCTGGTTGGGATATTGCCGACTTCAGCGAGTATTTCTAATGCTTCGGTGGGACAAAACAACAAGTTTGGATTTTAATTCCCCCCGTTTCTGACGGGAGATTAAGGAGTCTTCAGCCTATTGAGTGACCGTCGTCCTTTTTAAAGGTTGACCTCTTGGTTGGCGTCGCTGGGGGGAGGCGTTTCCAGGATAAAAGGCTGGTCGATGGCAGGATCGGGTTGAGGTGCGGGCTGGGACTGGGATCGCCACTGCTGAATTTGCTGTTGAGCCAAAGCATAGCCACTGGTGCCCTGGGGGACCTTCTGTAGCCAGGCGATCGCCTCCGCCGAATCAAAAGCCCCTCGCTGACGGGCCAACGTAACCACCTGACGACTCCACCGATCCATCGCCTGGCGAACTTGGGAATACACCGCCGTGCCGTTATTGACCCGCTGGGCGATCACCAATGCCTGGGTTAACCCGTCGATGGTGTTGGTGGCGGCGGTTTGTTGGGCCACCTGCCAATTCCTTTGGGCGCTTTGCTCCCGCTGCCACTGGGTTACCAACCGCTGAGCCCGATTCGACAGGGCGCGATCGCTGTTGGCTAAGGACTGGGCCACCTGTACTGCCTGGGACCAATTTTGACCGCTGGCATAGCCTTGGGCGCGATTCAGAATCGGCTGATCCTGCCGTCGCTCCAATTGACTGCGCCACTGGCGAATATCCGCCGTGACCTCGCTGGCCAGGGGGCTATCTTTCGGTATTTTGCTGGCGGCGGCGATCGCAGCTTGAAGCTGATTAATGGAGCCACCTTGGGCAGTCTTTCGTGCCCGATCTAGTCGAGGCTGGTCCCGCTGGCGCTGCCACTCTTCGCTCCAGGAGGCTACCAGCCGCTGAGCTTCGTTGTACTGGGCACTGGATTTTGGCACCCGCCGCGCTTGGGAAATGGCATCGGTGTAATCCGCCGCTGTTCCCCGAGCTGCAATGCGCTTGGCCCGGTCCAAGTAGCCCACAAATTCCGTATCTCGCTGCCATTGGGCAATCATGCGCTGGGCTCGATCATACAGGGGGCGATCGCGGGTAACCCGAGAGGCTTCGGCAATGGCTAATTCCAGATCTGCCGGGGTGCCTCGGTCCGCTGTCGCCATTGCCCGCGCCAAGGTTTGCAGGTCAAAGCGCTCCGCCGTGTAGCTAGAGTTTTCTGGCAGTAAGTTGGCGATCGCCAACGCCCCTGTGCCATTTCCACCTGACAATTCCTGCCGCGCTTTTGCTAAAAGCTGGTCCGAAATTTCCACCTGGGCTTCCTGGGCTTCGTCATACAGGGGGCTGTTTAGTTCAATGCTTGCCAAGAGCTCCAGGGCTTTTTGATAGCCAGATTGGGAGCGTCCCTTGGCTAGTTTTCGTGCCTGGTTAATTTTGCCGTTATCGCGAATCAGCGCCTTAAATCGTAGGTTCAGCTCCCCGTGTTTTTCATTGGACCAGTAGGGATTATCAACGCTTCGTAGCCGTCTCAGTAATATTTGCGCCTCTGCCCAGCGCTTCTGCTCCATTGCCGATAGGGCATCGTTCTGTAGCTTTTCCGCTTCCGCCCACAGAGAACGCCATTCCTTAACCTTTTCCGCCAGCAGTTCCCGCGTCGCTGAGTCGTCGGGAATTCTATTGACGATGGCGATCGCTCGGTTCAAATCCCCCGCATTAACCACCGCCTCCGTTAAATCCAGCAGTTCCTCAGTCCACTTGGTTAGATATTCATTGGCCAATGGACGAAGCCCGTCATCATCATCAAGACCGTCCAACAGCTTAATGGCGTCCAGCAAATCTTCCGGGGTTCGCCGTTTTGCCGACAGTTCTGCGCAGTACAGCCGCACCGAACCCGATGCCAGGGGCCAAAACACCTCCGGACAGGTAGGCAAGGCTGGCACCTGTAGCAGCACAATGGTGGACGTGGTGATTACGCCGCCCATGGTGGTACATCCCAACACCATCCAAAACCACCACTGAGTGAGCAGATTAGGAATTCTCCGTTCTCGCTTACCAGGCTTTGATCGGGTTGAGTTCTGGGTTAAATGCCGTGAGTTTACCTGTGACGATCGCTGCTGATGCGATACGGATCGTCGTCGCGATCTCCGGGGGGGAGGCGGCAACGTCAAATCAGTCTCCGGATCCTGCTGGCGCGGATCTGGAGGCTGAAATTGTGACCGAGAGGGCGATCGCCGTGGTGGTTGCATAGGAATAAAAATGCGAATCCGGTAAGGTCCAGTCCAAAGTTCCTAACCCAAACCCTTGATTCCAAACTGTTTGGTTAAAGTGTTGGACCCACAAGATTCACCAAGCCGAAGCATTAGAGCAATATCAAAACCAAAGCCATATCCAAGCAAATCAGCCAAATTAGATGAGGCGATAACTCAACCCACAACAACCTGGATTAGTAGCTTGAACTAACTAAAGCAATGTACTTGAGTGTAATCGCACATTCTCAAGACATCAAATTCTAGGAAAAACTGATTCGAGGAAGCACGGATGGGGAAACCCTCAAAAAATCCAGCCTAAAACAGCAAATCAGCCACCACTTCCCAGTTCATCCCCTTTCGCAGAAGGACAGGGTCGTAAGTGGTTAAATCCACCACCGTTGATACGTTGGTCTCAAATTCCACCTGTTTATCATCAATCACCAAATCCACAATGCCGTCTAGCTGATCCCACAGCCGAGCGCTGGACCGGTCCCCCTGCTCCATTTCGTCCCATTTGGGCGCAGCACTATTCTCCGTAATATGGGCTGACGTGGAAATAATTGGATTGCCCAACGTTTGCAGTAGGCTTTGGCAAATGGCGCTGTTGGGCACGCGAATCCCCACGTTTTTCCGCTTCGGATCCATCACTACCCGAGGCACCAGCTTTGTGGCTGGAAGCACAAAGGTGTAGGGACCGGGAATAAGCTGACGCATTAGCCGGTAGGCTTCATCACTGACAACGGCGTAGTCAGAAATATTGGACAGGGACGAGCATAAAAACGTTAGGGGCTTGTCATTGGACAGGCGTTTAATCTGTCGCACCCGTTTCACCGCCTGGGGAGAGGTCATGTCGCAACCGATCGCCGGCACCGTATCGGTGGGATACAGGGCAATCTTTCCCCGCCGCAACGCCTCACAGATGCGATCCACTTCCCGCTGTTGGGGAGTGTCGGGATGAACTTGGTAGTGCTGTGCCATTTCCCTAGCTAGTTTTCCTAGGCTGAACTGCGCTGAATGTGGGTCCTAACGATTTAAAGCATACGCCCGCCACAATTGTAGCGATCGCCACAGTAGCTTGGCAGTGCCTAAAACCGTAACGTTACGGCTCAGCAATGGAGTACTAAGAATTACGCTGGATACAGGTTTAGCGGTGGAGCGGTGGATCGATGAGAATTGCCTACTTGGAATGTCCGACAGGAATCGCAGGGGATATGTGTCTAGGGGCGCTGGTGGATGTGGGGCTGCCGTTGGATGTGCTGCGGGATTCTCTGGCGGGACTGGGCATTAGCGATGAATTTTCGTTGCGGGCGGAAAAGGTGTTGCGCAATGGGCAGCAGGCAACCAAGGTGCATGTGGACCTAACCAGCGCCGACGAGGATCCGGTTCACAGTGCCGAAAGAGAGTCGCTAGCGGTGCGGGAACAGGATCGCCACAGTCACGGTCATGACCATCCCCATCACGACCATCCCCATCACGACCATCCCCATCACGACCATTCCCATGGGCACGATCACGGTCATGAACACGGCCATAACCCTGATCATCAACCCCATGGAGGGCGTCATTTGCCGGAAATTCGCGATCGCATCAAGGCTGCCCGGCTAACCTCGAAGGCGGAACGGTGGAGCATTGGTATTTTTGAGTCCCTGGCGATCGCCGAAGGGGCGGTACACGGGAAGCCGCCGGAAACGGTACATTTCCATGAAGTGGGAGCCACAGATGCCCTGGTGGATATTGTGGGCACCTGCATCGGGCTTGACTGGCTGGGCATTGACGCTATTTTTTGCTCTCCATTGCCCGTGGGTGGCGGTGTGGTGCGAGCAGCCCACGGACGATTGCCGGTGCCGGTGCCAGCAGTGCTGAAACTGTGGGAACAACGTCAGGTGCCCGTGTATTACAACGGCATTGACCGGGAGTTGGTGACCCCCACTGGCGCGGCGATCGCCACCACCCTTGCCCAGGAATTTGGACCACCCCCCGCGATGACCCTTCAAAAAATCGGATTGGGTGCTGGCAATCGCGATATGTCCCTTCCCAATATTTTGCGCCTGTGGCTCGGGGAAACTACCAATAATCAACCGAGCAAGGTCTCTACTCAGCATCACGGTTACTCCCAGCATCATGGTCACTCCCACCCTTCGGCTCCAACCCCCAAGCCCGCCAGGGAACCTCGCAGCACTGCCAACGGCAGCCAAACCACGAGTCAGGACACCGTGATGGTGCTGCAAACCCAACTCGACGACCTATCTCCCCAAGGCATTGCCTACGCACAAAGCCAGCTATTCCAAGCGGGAGCCCTGGACGTATTTTCCCAAAGCATCACCATGAAAAAATCCCGCCTCGGCGTGTTGCTAACGGTAATTTGTCCGCCAAACTTAATGGAAACCTGCGAAAAAATCCTTTTCCAAGAAACCACAACCTTAGGTGTTCGTCGCCAACTTCAGCAGCGCCGAATCCTTGATCGCCAACAGATTCCCATTGAGACTAACTATGGAAAAATCCGCATAAAAATTGCTGGCGAAGCCAATAGCAAGCGCCAGCTAAAAGTGATTAATATTCACCCGGAATATGATGATGTTTCTGCCTGTGCTAATGCCACCAATACGCCTTGGTTAACGGTGCATCAAGCGGCGATCGCCCAGTGGAAGAAACAACATCCAGAGCCGTGGGTTTCTTTCCAGTGACTTTGTTCCACCTTTAATGTCCAACCCCTTTCATTAATGCCTTCCCTAAGAGGACGTCTGAAAAGTAAGAAAGCTAACGGAGGTTAATCTGTAATTACG
>CALGDE010000044.1 GCA_937883785.1 uncultured cyanobacterium | reverse complement strand
CTCTAAAAGCCGCTCTATGGCTACCCTTCACAGACTTGTGCCTAATGGATAGCTTGGTAAGGGGGGATTGAGAATCTGGTGTTTCTAGCGGTACGTCATCGTTAAAAACGCTCACCTAAAAAGCCAATTTTTAGTCCTATTCCAAAAGAGGGATTGCACCTACTAGTCAACTGGTCTATTATCAAGACAAGAGCTAGACGACCGGTCTAGTTTTGTCAGTCTCACTGTTTCGGAGGTCCACGATGAAAAAGGAAGCCACCCGCACCCGCCTGCTGACAACGGGAGAGCAAATTTTTCTAGAAAAGGGCTACAACCACACGGGAATCCAAGAAGTGCTTAAAAGCGCCGGCGTTCCCAAAGGATCGTTTTACTACTACTTCAAAAGCAAGGAGGAATTTGGGCTCAGCGTTATCGAGGCATCCAACGCCGCCTACAGCGCTAAGCTAGACGGTTTCTTCCAAGACGAAAGCCGCACGCCTCTGGCTCGACTCCGAAATTACTTCAAAAGCGGTATTCGCGCCTTCGAGGACAATAATTTCCGCTGTGGCTGCCTAGTGGGCAATATGTCCCAGGAAATGGCCAGCCAAAACGAAACCTTTCGAGTCCACCTCAATAAAATCTTGACCGGCTGGCGAGAACGATTCGCCCAGTGCTTGCAAGAAGCCCAGAACGCCGGTGAAATTTCTGCGGACTGGGATGTGCAAGTACTCGCCAACTTCTGTATCGACGGTTGGGAAGGAGCCATTATGCGGGCAAAAGTAGCGAAAAGCACCGAACCCATGGAGGCATTTATATCAATCGTTTTTGATACGCTCTTTACGGCAAAACCTTCGCCGATTCCTGCTTAGATATCTACCCCGGTGCAGATATCTCATTTATTTACGGCAGATACATTATTTTGTAACAATCTAATTCCCATAACGCCACAGTCTGCTTATTTGCCGTAGCCGGGCTAAAAATACTCTTTATTTGTAAACATCTGACCGTATTCGTAATCCCAACTAGTAGACCAGTCTAATTTGAAAATTCAGGAGAGCAATTATGTTGACTGAAGATCGTGCTGAACAACGCATCGAACAAAAAGAATTGGATTTAGGAGGGCTACAGTTCGACTCCAAGGTGGACCTTTCTGAAGAGGCTTCCCAGAAAAACACCCTTGAGAAAGCGATCGCTGCCTTACCTAACCTAAAATCCCCTTCCCGTCCCCTAGTCAAAGTCCTATTGGCGATCGCCCTCGTGGGCGGCGGCGCCACCACCTGGACCCTGCTGAATCGCAGCGGCAACACCGATGCAGCCCCAGCATCCGCAGCCATGCCCCCTCGCCCGGTGGAAGTAACCACATTGCAAGCTGGCGACGGCGTTCAGGAAGTGGAACTAATCGGCGAAGTGGAAGCGGCGGACCAGGCAACGGTGCGATCGCAAACATCGGGCACGGTTCAACAGGTGCTGGTGGCAGTGGGCGACTCGGTGCGTCCCGGTCAAACCTTGGCAGTGCTGGATAACTCTGATCAGCGACTGGCGGTGGCAGAAGCCCAGGCAGCGTTGGCATCGGCCCGCAGTCAGCTCAGCCGCATGGAAACGGGAACGCGACCGGAAATTGTGGCGCAACGACGGGCAGAATTACGGGCAGCCCAGGCGCGGGAACAGGAAGCCCAAACCAATTTACGCAACGTACGGTCATTGCTGCCCAGTTTGGTTGCCCAACGGCAGGCGGAATTAGAAATGGCAAAGTCAGCGGAAGTGGAAGCGGTGGATAGTTTCCAGCGCACCCGCGAACTGGCCGACACCGGCGCCCTATCCCGAAGAGCCTTGGTGGAAGCAGAAAGTCGTGCCAACGGTGCCAAAAGCGATCGCCTCCGGGCAGCATCAGCGGTAGCCGCCCAGCGCACAGAAAACCAACAGCGACTATCCCAAGCGAAGGCAGCAGTGGATACGGCCACCAGCGATCGCCTCCGGGCAGCAGCCAGCTTGGCAGAAGCCACCGCCGGACCGCGCCAGGAAGATATTGTCGCCCAGCGGGGAGTGGTGCGAGCAGCCCAGTCCAACGTGGCCCAAGCTCAGTTGCAACTTAACCGCGCCGTAATCACCGCCGACACCGCAGGCATTATCAGCCAGCGTCCTGTTAATACGGGGGACTATGTGGAACGCAACAGCGAAATTTTGACCGTAGTTAGCCGCGATCGCCTGGATGTATTCCTCGACGTACCGGAAACCTACAGCGGTCAAGTGCAGCCCGGCACCTCCGTCACCCTTTCCGCCAGCGCCTTACCGAGCTGGGAAGGACAGGCGACGATCGCCGGCGTAGTGCCCAGCGCCGATGCCGCCAGCCGTCGTCAGCGGGTGCGAGTGCGTTTGGATAGTTCCCCCCAGGGACTACTGCCGGGGATGGCGATCGCCGCCACCGTAGAAATGCCCGTTAGGGTAGAAGGCTCCCAGTTTGTGGTGTCCCGTGATTCCCTCACGCGTCGCCTGAACCAGTGGGTGGTGTTTGTAAAGGAAGAGGGACAGGCGCAGGAAGTGCCCGTTGAACTGGTTACCGATATGGGAGAAACCGTGGCGATCGCCAGCCCTGATTTACGCGCTGGTCAGTCCTTGGTCACCAAAGGCGGCGACGGTCTTCGCGATGGTGCTCCCATTCAAGTGGCTCAGAACTAAAAGAATTGCCCCTGCTTCCTCTCAAGTTCACCAAAATTTTCTGAAATTCCCGCCCGAAATTCCCGCCCGAAATGTCTGTTCTGAGGTTATCCCCTCAGCGAAACCATGAATCTTATCGAAACCGCCACCCGCTGGCGCCATGGCACCCTCGCAGTTTTTGCCCTTCTAGCCCTACTGGGCACTCTGTCGCTGCTAAATCTACCCCTTGAATTGCAGCCCGGGGGCGATCGCCCGCAAATTTCCATCACCACTCCCTATCCCGGAGCCGCCCCATCAGAAGTGGAGGACCTGGTCACCCGCCCTATTGAAGAGCGGCTGGAAGAGGTGGAAGCCATCAAGGAAATGACCAGCACCAGCAGCTTGGGCATTAGCGATATCAATCTGGAGTTCGACTGGGGTACGAATATTGACGATCGCCTAGTGGCAGTGCTGAACAAAATGCAGCAGGTGTCAGACTTACCACCGGAAGCGGGGGAATCCAACGTCATTGTGTCCAACGGTGGTGGAGCCAGCGCCATGATGTGGATGGTGATGGAGCCCCAAGATGGGGTGGCCGTCGACGAAAATCGCTACCGGGACCTGGCGGAAGAAGTCATCGTGCCCCGCCTGCGTCGGGTGGAAGGTACCAGTCGCTTTTTGGTCATTGGTGGTCAAGAGCGAGAGGTGGAAATTCAGGTCAATCCCAAAGCTCTGTCGGACCGAAATTTAACGCTGGATGAGGTGACCAACGCCCTACGCAGCAATAATCGCGACGTGCGCGGCGGGCCGCTGGTGTTGGGACGACGGGAATATCGCGTGAGTACCGAAAGCCGCGCCGACGATATTCGCCAGCTAGAAAACTTTGTCCTCCGCCGCGATGAGTCTGGACGGGTTTTCCTAGGGGATGTGGCCACCGCCCAAATGGGGCGCCGTTTCCGAGAAAGCTATTTTATGTACAACAACGAGGCGTCGGTGGGGATTGGCGTTATCCACCGCGTTGGTGCCAATGTGTCCGCCGTTGCCGAGGGATTACGCAACAGTCTTGACGAACTACAGGCACGATTTGACCAGGAAGGCTGACGGGGTGACAAGAAGGCTAAAAGGCTTCCTGTATCTTCCTCTTAGCC
>CALGDE010000043.1 GCA_937883785.1 uncultured cyanobacterium | reverse complement strand
ATGGCGATTCTGCATTGCGCGGTGCTTCAGATTTACTTTATAAACTAGCTCTAATATTTAAATTTAAGTTCTTTGGATTCCAATCCTTCAACTCAAATTCACGTACTGTCGCCTGAAAGTATCAAAATTATGCGACAACTACTGGACGTGTTTGGAGAAGTTTTTGAAGATTCGGAAGGGTATTGTGAAAAACAGCCCACAGATTCTTATTTACAAAACCTGCTAAGTCAAGGGCATTTTATTGCGATCGCCGCGACCCACTTTGGCAAAGTTATTGGCGGATTAACCGCTTACGAATTGCAGAAATTCGAGCAGGAGCGAAGTGAAATTTATATCTACGATTTAGGGGTTTTAAGTCATCATCGAAGACAGGGCATTGCCACGGCCTGCATTGAAAAACTTGTGGAGATTGCCGCAGAACGAGGAGCTTACGTAGTGTTTGTGCAAGCAGATCAAGGAGACGAGCCAGCGATCGCTTTGTATTCAAAGCTAGGAGCAAAAGAAGAAGTACTGCACTTTGATATTGCCGTTAGACAGTAATACAGAACTCGCAAAAGCCTTCAGAAGCCCTAAAAAAGCCCACCAGTGAAATTAGTAAGAAATACTCCCTTGGCAGTGCCTTGGCGATCGCGGCACACTGAATTTAAGTCAGAATTATTCCAAGTTGTTTATTGGTCTTAACAGCTTTATTGGTCTTAACAGCTTAGAAATCCTTGATAATTCATCGTGTTTTAGGGGGGCTCCCATGGCGAAAGTAAAGGCGCGTCGTCCGGAAAATGTAGCCGGTGACCTATTTGTGGATAGCACCTGTATCGACTGTGATACCTGTCGATGGATGGCGCCGGAAGTGTTTACACGGGCAGGAGAACAGGCAGCGGTGCACCATCAACCGGATAGCCCAGAGGCGCGACAGCGAGCCCTTCAAGCCATGCTGTCTTGCCCGACGGCATCCATTGGCACGGTCACAAAACCTCAGGACATAAAAGAAATTCAGGGCACCTTGCCCGTTGAGTTGCTCCCTGGAGTGTTCCACTGCGGTTATCATTCCCGCCAATCCTTTGGGGCAGCAAGCTACTTGATTTTACGAGAGGAGGGCAATATTTTAATTGACTCGCCTCGCTTTACGCCGCCGCTGGTTAAGCGTCTCAAGGAATTAGGCGGGGTGCGATATCTGTATTTGACCCATCGTGATGATGTGGCAGATCATCAGAAATTTCACGATCGCCTTGGGTGCGATCGCATTCTCCATGAGGAGGATGTGACGGAGAAAACCGTGGGAGTTGAAATCAAACTGACCGGTGCCGAGGCAGTGGCGATCGCCCCAGACTTCACAATTATTCCGGTGCCAGGACACACCGAGGGACATACGGTGGCTCTTCATACAACCCGTGAAGGCACCAAGGTTTTATTCGCTGGCGATCATCTGGCGTGGTCCCCTATGTTGGAGCATTTGTACGGCTTCAATCGATACTGTTGGTACGACTGGGAAACTCAGGTGAAATCAATGAAGCGACTGGCAGCCTACGATTTTGAATGGGTGCTACCGGGGCATGAGCGACGCTACCACGGCTCGGTGGCAGAAACACGAGAGCAAATGCAGCGATGCTTAAGGTGGATGGACTCAGTGTCGTAACTTTCAATGGCGCAATATCAGTGGCGCAGATTTAGAAGCAAGTTTTCAATGGCGAATTTTTGCTGGAAAGGGGCGATCTAAAAAATCGCACCATTTTTCGACCATTACAGGTCAAAAAAATACAACACTTTGAAGTAAAAATCTTTTAAAGCAGAAATTTAAAAAGGCGATCTAAACCAATATCCGAACAGCCTTAGCTCAGCTAATTGGTCTACCCTAATTAGCTGTCGCTCCCTATGCGGCATCACTCCGTAACCACATGGACTGGTTTCGACTTGCACTTTCAGCTAACAGTCTAGATGTTTTTTCTGCGCTAACTGGCTTACTAAATAGATAACCTTGGGCAATTTTACAGCCCATCTCCTTTAGCATTCCACATTGTTCAAAGGTTTCAACCCCTTCAGCAATTAGCTCATAGTTCAGGTTATGTCCCATTTCAATCATGGATTGAATTAAAACCTGTGACTTTCTATCAACAACCATATCGTCAATAAAGTACTTATCCAGCTTTAAATAGTCCACGTTTAAGTGTTTTAGTGAGGCAAAGGATGAATAGCCAATACCGAAATCATCAATTGCCAACAATGTACCGAGCTGTTTTAGTCTGTTGAAAGTCCCTAAATTTCTCTCGTCTGTTTGAACAACACTTTCTGTCATTTCCAGCTTTAGGGCACTGGCATCCATTCCCGTTTCGTCTAGAATACGCTGAATAAATGGTACAAATTCATCATCTAAGAAATGCTGAGGGGAAATATTGACGGCTAAATTTACGTTGTCAAACACACCAGCATTTCGCCATACCATTGCTTGATTACACGCAGTTTTTAAAACCCATTCTGTAAAAGGCTTAATAACACCAATTTTTTCCGCTGTGGCAATAAAATCTTCGGGAGAAACAGTGCCTAGTTTGGGATGATGCCAGCGTGATAGCGCCTCAACACCGATAATTTTTCCTGTGTCCAATTGAACCTGGGGTTGGTAAACCAGCGACAGTTCACCCTGTTCGATCGCCCCGCGCAAATACTGTTCCACTTGGAAACGATACTCTGCCCTCTGGCTTAACACTGGCTCGTAAAAAGCGTAGCGATTTTTGCCCTGTTCCTTCGCTGAATATAACGAGGTGTCAGCAGCTTTCAGCAATGTAGCTAAGTCCTGTCCATCTTGGGGATAGTGAGCAATGCCGATACTGCAAGCAGGGGTGATGGTTCTGCCACATAGCTCAATGGGTTGGGCGATCGCCCTCAAACAACGCTGGGCGATCGCTTCCACCTCACCCTTAATGTCGTCATTGTGTGGGGCACTGCGAATCAAAATACAAAACTCATCGCCACTTAAGCGAGCCACAAAATCTTGATGTCGACAAACCCCTCGCAGCCGCTTAGCGATTTCTATTAGCAGCAAGTCGCCAACGTCATGCCCAAGGCTGTCATTAACCCCTTTAAAATCGTCTAAATCCAAATAGAAAAGGCTGAAATAGTATGGATCTCTTCCTAGTTCAGATTGTTTAAATCTAGATCTTTTGACTCGAGACCCTTGAAACTCAGAGCCTTCAATTAAATTTTCAACAGTTTGATAAAGATTAACTCGGCTCGCCAACCCCGTTAATGTGTCGGTGTAGGCCAACTTTCGTATCTGTTTTTGAGCCTGGTCCCGTTCCATAACGATGGAAGCGAGTTGGGCGGCAGACGTTAAATCATTGAGTTCCTCTTGGTTCGGTAAAGCCGGATGGTTGTAGTACATACCAAAGGCACCCAACACCTCACCAGCGGAGCTCTTGATGGGGTCCGACCAACAGCATTGCATTCCGTGAGGTAAAGCAAGCTGTTTGATGTCAGCCCATTTTGGATCAGTTGCAATATTTTCAACTAATACCCGCTTTCCCGTATAGGTGGAGGCTCCACAGGATCCCACTTCGGGACCATTCTCCAGCCCATGCACTGCGTCGCAATACGCTTTGGGCAAGCTGGGGGCACCACCGTGCAGCAGCTTGCCGTCTTCCAACTCGAGCATGGAGCATCGCATGCCCGGGTTCCGCTCTTCATACATCAGAGCGATTTCGTTGTAGATCACAGAAGCCGGCTGCCCTGTGGCAATCATTTTCAGGATTTCAGCGTTTCTTCGAGTAAACATCTCTGTCTTTTTACGAGCAGTAATGTCCACGTGAGTTCCCACCAAACGCAGTGGTTTACCATCTGAGGAGCGGTGCACCAAAAATGCGCGGGAAAGCACGTAAATTAGATGTCCCTCGCGGTGGCGCATGCGCATTTCCACTTCATATGTACTGTCTTTCCCGTTGATATAGTCCTCAACCTTTCCCAACACAAAAGCTTTGTCTTCGTGATGTACCAGGTTTGCCCAGCTTTGAAAGTAGTTGGAAATTTCATGATCTTCGTAGCCGAGCATGCTTTTCCAGCGAGGTGAGAAGTAAACCTCGTCGGTTTCCATATTCCAGTCCCAAAGCCCATCATTGGCACCGCGCATTGCCAAGGCGAATCGATCCTTATTGCTCCAATATTCTGAAAGGCAATATTCTGAGGTTTCGCGATCGCCCTCCCCTTCACCATCAACGTTACGGCTGATCGCTAAAACTGCCGCCAGATTTCCTGACGCATCATTAATGGGAATCCGATTCACCTCAAAGGTTTTGCCGCGATCGCCTTGGCTAGGCTCCAGGTTCTCCCGACTGACCAATGACCGCCCCACCTTGATCACTTCCCGATCATTTCTCTGAAAAGATTCTGCAATTCGACAGGGAAGAAAATCCTTATCGTTCTTCCCTATTACCTGATTCTCAGCCACTGTAAATACGTCTTCAAAGGCCTTATTACAGGCCAGATAACTGCCTTTCACATCCTTCAACCAAATCGGGCTTGGTGAATTCTGAGCCAGTTCTTGCTGAGATGACTTGAGAGAGGATAGATTCGAAGTGAGTCTAACCGCAAGCCTGACAGCTTCCAAGTCGAGATTATCTTGTATTAAATTCACGATCCCAGATCTATATCCTAATAAGTAGAATTAAAAAATTGCGATGACGACATCGAAATTGCGACAGCAATTTCAAAATCAAATACGGCGAAAAGCTGGGTTTAAGAAAATATCGACGAAAGGTGAGCTGGCTAAATTTAGTTGCGATTTGCTCAATTTCAACGCAGTAAAGTCCATCGTAATAGCTCAGAGGACGTCTGAAAAGTAAGAAAGCTAACGGAGGTTAATCTGTAATTAC
>CALGDE010000042.1 GCA_937883785.1 uncultured cyanobacterium | reverse complement strand
GGATTGGCTATGCGAGGGGCTGCATGTCGCTGGAATTTAGGGAATTGGTATAATACCCGCCGCCCCGTGTACGTTTTCCGCAATAGAAACACCACCTACACCGTTACTTACCAAACTAACGATCAGGACACCATCCGCCTCGAAGTTTTCCAAGGGGGACGGCGGCAGCTCAACCAGCTATTAACCCGCGTTTCCAATTAGCGTTTTCAATTAACGGTTTTAATGGTTTCACATAACATCTACCGGGGGAGCTGACTGGTGTTTCAGCGTTCCTCGGCGATGGCGATCGCCCTTTCTGCCTGTTCCAATCCGGTGCCGCCAAAGCTGTTGCGGGCGGAGATGACTGTAAGGGGGGCGATCGCCACAGTAGTAACTCCATCTCCCTCGCCAGAATTGATGAAGCTAGGACAATTACCCCTCCAAAAAATAGCAGAACTTCTAACCCATACTGTTGAACTTCGTTTCTACTTAAATCGCCACATCTTCCTTCGCCAATTTAACAACCCGCCTAGACTTATTAAATAACGCCAGACCAACCGTCAAAGGACCGACACGGCCAATAAACATCAGCACAATAATTGCAATCTTTCCCAGGGGTTCTAGGTCTCCAGTAATCCCCCGAGATAGCCCAACTGTTCCTAAAGCAGACGCCACCTCAAAGACCACATCCTCAAACGCCTGACTTTGCACCATAAGTAGAATAATGCTGCCCAATAAGAACATGATCAGATAGAACACCAGGGCAGAAAAAGCCGATAAAACCCGACTATTAGGAATTTGTCGCCCCGAAAATGTAATGTACTCCTGGCGACGAAGGGATGCCATAACCGTTGCGAATGCCGCCGAGATTGAAGTGGTTTTCAATCCACCACCGGTTCCCGATGGAGAGGCCCCAATGATCATAAGAATCACCATCAAAAAGACGGGGGCCGCTGCTAGCTCTCCAATAGGATGGGTATTAAACCCAACAGTGGTCATGGCCGTCATCGACTGAAAGCCGGCAGCTAAGATTCTTTCGCCAAGGGGAAGTTGAGCAATTGAAGAATCCGAAAAGAAGAGGAATACCCAGCCAGCACTAATGAAGCTAAAGGTGGCAATCAGGATAATTTTGGTGGTCAGGGTAATGGCCTGACGTTTGTGAGTTAGGCTAATCCAAAAATCAGAGAGAACAATAAAGCCAATCGCCCCGAAAAGACTAAGCGCTGTGACCACTGTATTGACTAGAAAATTACCCCTGAAATCCACGAGACTATTGGGGAAAATGCTAAACCCTGCGGTGCAAAAGGCAGAGATCGAATGAAATATAGCTGCCCATAGGGAATTAGGAGTGTCTTCCAAGGAGAACGCAACGTATAGGCCAATCACGCCCAGAATTTCAATCAGTGCCGTGAATATAATCGTGTGTCGAATAAAAGTTCTAACGTTAAATCGATCTGGCAGAGAAAATACGGTTTCATTAACCCTTAGCTGTTTAGAGGAAAGGTCTCGTTCGCGGGCCAGAATCACAAAAGAGCCAAGGGTCATGTAACCTAGTCCGCCCACTTGGAATGCACAGGCAATAATGAATTGCCCCAAAAAGTTGTAGGCATCGGGGGTATTGACAGTTACTAACCCGGTGGTGCTGATTGCAGAAGTCGCAATGAAGAGATTATCGAGCGGACTAACAGAATCTGCCTGCCAAGTGATCGGGATGCAAAGCAACAGCCAAGTTAGAAGCACGTAGGACAGGTACCCAAAAAGGACGACCCGCGAGGGGCGATCCGACACCTGTCGCCAGAGATTACCTAGGGGAGTCTTCTTCACGGCTGGGCTTCACCAAAATCGGTTCGACCCACTAAGCATGCATTTTCAGAGACAGATTTTAAATCTGCCGCGGGAAGGGACTTGTGAGTGATTAGAAAGACTTTTTCTTGCCGAAAGGAGGACGTTGCCACCCACTTTAGGCAGAGCTTACAGTCACTTTGGTCATTGGCAGAGGGATCTCCCCTCAGTCCTCCCTTGGTAAGGGGGACGCTGATACAACGTTTGTTTTTGTTCCTCAAATAGCATGTCTTACGTAAGTCCTGATTAGGGCATGTCATCAATTAAGTGCCAGAAGCTTTAAGTGCCAGAAGCTTTACACAGTGGGGAGTCCACGCCCTTTCACAACAAAGCATATTAGGGGCTGAAACCCTGGTGGTTACTGGCTTTGAGATTTAAGTTATGGCAGCCCCTAGAGGTTTTTACTATTGGTTTCCCACCGAGCTTCCGCTGCCGCGATCGCCTGCTCCACCTGTTCAAATCCGGTGCCGCCAAAGCTGTTGCGGGCAGAGATGACCGTGAGGGGGGCGATCGCCTCGTAAATATCTTCCTCAAAGGCGGGATGCAGCGCCTGCCACTCCGGCAACGTCAGATCCTTCAACAACTTGCCCGCGGCTAGGCTAGTTTTAACCACCTTGCCCACCAGGTTGTAAGCCTCCCGAAAGGGGACCCCTTTGGCTGCCAAATAATCGGCCACGTCGGTGGCGTTGGAGAAATCTTCGGCGACGGCGCTGGCTAGGCGTTGAGTCTGGAACGTTAGCCCTTCGTCCATCAGGATGGTCATGGCTTCTAAGCAGGCTTTGACCGTGTTTACCCCATCGAATAGCCCCTCTTTGTCCTCCTGAAAATCCTTGTTGTAAGCCAGGGGGAGACCTTTAATCAGCACCAGCATGGCTTGGAGATCGCCAAATACCCGTCCTGCTTTGCCCCGCACCAGCTCGGGCACGTCGGGGTTTTTCTTTTGGGGCATAATGCTGGACCCGGTGGCGCAGGCGTCGGTGAGGGTGACGAAGCGGAATTCTTCCGACGCCCACAGGATGATTTCTTCCGACAGGCGAGACAGGTGGGCCAAGATTAGGCTGGCGGCGCAGAGGAATTCAACGGCGAAGTCGCGATCGCTCACCGCATCCAAACTGTTGGCATAAATATTTTCAAACCCCAACAGTTCGGCGCTGTAATGGCGATCAATGGGGAAAGTGGTGCCCGCCAATGCGCCCGCGCCCAAGGGGCTGGTGTTGACCCGGCGCTGGATTTCCACCAGGCGGTTCCCGTCCCGTTGCAGCATTTCCACATAGGCGAGGAGATGGTGGGCGAGGCTGACGGGCTGGGCGCGCTGGAGGTGGGTGTAGCCGGGGATGGGGGTTTTGAGGTGGGTTTGGGCGAGGTTTAGCAGCACCCGCTGGAAGTTGAGAATGTACTGGCGAAGTTCGTCGATTTCGTGGCGCAGGTACAAACGGGTGTCGGTGCCCACCTGGTCGTTGCGCGATCGCGCCGTGTGCAGCTTTTTACCCGTATCCCCCACCAGCTCCGTTAGGCGACGCTCCACGGCGAAATGTACATCTTCCGCGTCGATGCCAGGATTGAAATTACCGGCGCGGTGTTCTTCGCGGATTTGCTCTAGCCCGTTCACCAACTGGTCCGCTTCGTCGGCGGAAATAATGCCCACCTTGCCCAGCATTTTCGCGTGGGCTTGGGACCCGGTTAGGTCGTATTCAATCAGGGCAATATCGAACCCAATGCTGGCATTAAAGCGAGCGATCGCCGGGTGGAGCGCCCCCTCAAATCGCTGACTCCAAGTTTTCGAGTCTTTTGCTGCCTGCTGGGTATTGGGTTGGGTATTTGACTGAGCCACGATAAAGTCCTGCCGTGAAATGTCCCGCTTATCTGGCTGTTCAGTATGCCATGGTCTTTTGTATTTTTAATGACTTTTCGTACTCCCGTTACGGGGCGATCGCTTGGGACATTTAAAAGTGGCTCGCTGCCACTGGAACGACCTAGGACGGTCTTAGGCGCTGCACCTGAACTTTGAATCGAGTTCGTGTTTCGATTGCCATTTGCTCCTCTAGCGACTGCTCAAAGGATCGCACTTCTTGGAGGATTAATGGCTTTTCGCTTTTTACCGTGACCGTGACCGTGGGACCACGCGTTTCCCAATCAATTTTTGAACCCACAAGGTCCCACCGGGTAACAATGGGGCGCATGGCGCGATCAAAACGACGTTTGAGGATCATTTGCAGCTTAATGTCATCCATAATCCGCTTGTGACCGCCGGCAAGATACGGGCGGAAACTGCCTTGAACCGTACTGAATTGCTTAACCAGGAATTTTAGGGCGAAGGTGCGTTGCGATCGCCGTAGTCGCTGGTGGAGATAATCTTCCACCGCCTGCACCTGGGTGGGAGTGACCGGCTGGTCAGATTCCACATATAAATTCACCTGAAACGGCAGCTCGTTCCAGTCAATGCGCACATCCAGCAGCTCCATTTGTTGCCCGACGGTAATTGTTTCCCGCTGCAAAATTTCCCGTAGCCCGTCTCGAATGCGCACCTGGTTCATTAGTGTGGAAAACCCTTGGAACAGCGGAAAAATAGTTAGGGCCGTAAACCCCATGCCAAAGGCTAGGGCACGACTGGTGCGGCGAAAGCTCACGTGATAGCCATTGAGCACAAACACCGCCATACAGGCCAAAATAATTCCCAGCAGGTTGGTGAGATAGAGCAAAAATGCGCCGCGACTGGCTTGGTACTGTCCCACGGCGAGGTTGATGCCCACCACACATAGCGGCGGCATTAGGGCCACGGCGATCGCGGTTCCCGCTAAAGCATCGCTTAGCTTGGGGCGAATGCGGGCAAAACCGCACACGGCTCCGGCGACGATCGCCACCGCCAAATCAGCCAAGTTCGGCTGGGTGCGATTTAGGATTTCTGGACCAAAAGCCGATGCTGGAACGCGAATCAAAAGCTGGGCGATCGCTGCTAGGGCAATGGACAGAATCGCCCCCACGAACACCGAAATCAACCCCTGTCGTAATAGCCGCCAATCCCCCTGCACCGCCCCCATGGCCACCCCGCGCATGGGCATCACCAGCGGCGCCACAATCATGGCTCCGATAATGGTGGCAGCGCTGCCCACTAAAAGCCCCACGGTGGCAATCAGACAGGCACAGATTGCCAACACCAGATAATCCAGGTTTAAGGCGGCATCTTCCATTAAGGAGGTGCACATCTTAGAACAATCTTCTGGGGACAGGGCGGCCATGGAGCGATACAGTCGCATGGTTTTGGGCACTCCAAGAGTTTGCTACTGATGTCACGGAGACATCGCCTCAAGTTTGCCCCAAGCGTTTGGAGTTGGGGAGGAAGGTTGTAATCGGTCGTAATGATTCAAGGCTTGTGACACTTTTTGGAACTGTTGAGGGTTTGGAACCTTTTAGGGCGATCCCCAACCTTAAATCCCATACCACCCACTTTACTGGGATGCCGCTGGCACTCCAGAGGTTTCTAGTGCGTGAATTTTTCTACGCACTTTAACGAGCAAAAGTTTAATGCCCAAATTTTGACGCCCAAATGCCTGGCGCAATTCCCTAGTGCGCAGTTTGGTGCAAATTGCATGGGCGCGACTTGAACTTACTCCTAACGACGATAACGACGGTGATTTTGCATATCTCTCTCGCTGCTGGCACTTAACGCGAGTTTCTTAATTAGGAATTTAATGATGCTGAAAATTTTTGGCGCTGGTTTGGATACATCTGCCGCGACGGTGGTAAACGACGGTAACAATCAGCTTTTGAACGTGGGCGATACGGTTAAATTTTCCGTTGTGCCCCAGCGAGAGGAGGGCGGCGCTACAGAAAACGCCTTTAACTTCAAAGTGTTGGGCACAACCCCAGCCAACACCAAAATTGAACTGTTGCTCAATGCCATTGATCAGGGTGGATCCACCATTCGGGTGCCGGTGGACGTTGCTAGCTTGGGCAATGTCTCCGACGGCAGCGCTTTGGACTTTTCCTATGGGTTTGTGGCGGGCGATCGCCTGAAATCTGGCGAAAACGAACTGTTAGTAGATTCCATCGTGATTACCCCCGATCCGGACGATGGCACCAGTGGCGTCACCTTCGACACGCCCACATCAACTAACGTGGCAGTGCCCAATAACACCGTCGATATGTTTGTTGATGCGGCGGATACTACCAATTTATTTTGGAACGTCACTAACCAAAACTTCCTGGTGGATACCCAACCGCCCACCGTTGACAGCATCACCCGCCCCACCGGCGACACTGACCCTCTAACGATTAAATTCTCAGAGTCTTTAACGGCCCCAGCGGGGGGAGCTTTTACCCTCAATAATTTGGTGGCCCTCGTTGACCTAAAAGCGCGGACCTCCAACAACGCCACCACCGATGTTGATCTCAATAATTTCACGTTGGCGATCGTGGATGATCAAACCCTGTCTATTACTCCCCAAGGGGGCACCAACTGGGTGAGCGACGGCACGACTACTTACGAGGTGGCGATCGTCGAAAAGGAAGCGCGGGATAAGGCCGGCAATGAAATTGAGGGGGCACCCAAGGCGGCGGAATTTAAGTTGGATTCGTCCGACACCACTGCCCCTGCCATTGATTCGGTAAAACTGCTGGCGGGCACCACTGGCGAAGGCGTTGAGTTTACAACGATCGCCACTGACCAACTGGATAATAATTTACGGCTAACCTTTACCGAAGGATTGCGATCGCCCTCCCTAGGGAGCGAAATCACCCTGGCGGAAATTACCGCTGGTTTAGAACTGCGCGATTCCCAAGGCACTTTGGTGCCCTTTAGCGCCACCCTTGACACCAGTGGCAATGCAACGGTGGTGATTATCAACCCCGACACGGACTTTAGTTCCTCCACTGGCTACACCCTTAAGCTGGCGGCGGGCTCCGTTATTGACGCTGCCGGTAACCAAAACGAAGAGTTGACTTTCAGTTTCGATACCGCAGTGTCTGTACCGCCCCCAACGGATCCCACCTCCGGCGACGGCGGCAGCAGCAACAGTAGCAGTGACGACGACGATGATGACGACGATGATGACGACGACGATGATGACGACGACGACGATGACGACGACGACGATGACGACGACGACGATGATGACGACGACGACGATGACGGCGACGATGGGAATGGAAGCGATGACAGTGGCGATCCAGACATAGACGATTCCACGGATCTTGATCCCACCACTGATGAAAATGGCGGTTTTGTTTTCCGCTTTGAGCAATTAATCGCAGCTCAGACCACGTCCTTTAATTTGCAGCTCGGCTCCGGTAGCGTCTTCGATTTCGACTTTGGCAGCAGCATTATCGATACCATCCTCGATTTCTTTGCCATCCTTCCCGATTCTGACGAGCCTCAATTTAGCTTCAACTTCTCCCAAGTCAGCTTCTCGTCATCTTTCTCTTTCAACCTACAAACCATTGATTTCGGCGGTGCTGTGGATGTGGACTTACCGTCGTCGGATCAAGATGCCGATGTGCGCGTTGGTGGTTTTAAGGCGAACGGTGGCTACAATTTTTCGGGGCAAAGCTTTAGCGGTGGATTAAAAATCAACGTGCCCGATGACACGGAAAATTCAGATCCCACCACTCGCCGGGTGTTCTCCTTTAAACAGTTCCAAGCCAGCGCTGATATTGAGTTCAGTGCCTTTGCCGTTGCTCTGCCTTTTGATATTGATTCGGAGCTGCCGTTAGATGGGTTCCTAGGAGCTGGCGGCGATATCGTTGAGCTGGTGGGCGATGTGTTGCCGGACGGTGTGCCGGAGCTATTTGGGCTCGGCGGTGGCGGCGATTTCTTTGCCGATTTGCGCGGTATTGTCAGCGATCTGTTTATTAATGGAAATGCGGGCGACGACAATGTTACCGGTGGTAGCGGCAATGACACCATTAATGGCGGCGCGGATAACGATACTGTTGGCGGCGGCGCTGGAGACGATACGGTGTCTGGCGATCGCGGTGACGATATGGTATCCGGCGGCGACGGCAACGACATGGTATCCGGCGGCGACGGTAACGACATGGTTAACGGCGACGGCGGCAACGATGTGGTTGAGTGCGAGGCGGGCGACGATGTGGGCAACGGCGGCGGCGGTAACGATCGCGTCAACGGTGGCAGCGGTAATGATCGCGTCAACGGTAACCAAGGGGATGACGAAGTTATGGGGGGCGACGATGACGATGTGGTCAACGGCGGTCAAGGCAACGATATGTTGATGGGCGGCAACGGCGATGACGTGCTGTCGGGCGACATGGGCGACGATATGTTGATGGGCGGCGCTGGGGGCGATCGCTTTGACTATGGTCTAGGTCGCGGCATTGACACCATTATCGACTTCGATCCGCTGTTGGATAAGCTGGGCATCAACGGTTTAACCTTTGCCCAACTGGAAATCCGCGAGGTGCAAATTGGGCTGCAAATTAACACGGAGGTGATTTTGGGAGGCGACGAAGGATCCAAACTGGTCTTGCAAAATACCTTCGCTGCCCAGGTAACCCAAAGCAGCTTCACCTTCTTCGGAGGATCCATCAGCTAATGTCTTTTGCCCCCAGATCCTAAGAATTTGAGGATAAGTTTGGGGGTAAATTCAGAAGCCAATAAACCGTAAAAAATGCCCTGGATTGAGTAATAAATCCAGGGCATTTGCTTTTCTATAGTCACTCGCTGTTGATACAGGACGCCTGAAAAGTAGCTTCTGCGCACTGAGGACTTCGACTACGCTCAGCCACCTCGGAGTCGAAGCGATGTCCTGAGCGTAGCCGAAGGGTGCAAGCTTGTCCTAAATTGAGGGCGAGGCGCTATGACCTGAAAAGAATGAGAGCATCAATGAGCGCTGAGCGGAGTCGAAGTGCGGACCAGTATTTTGGAGTAATGAAGGTGGATCCAGTGCGATTATTTCGCCCAGTCAAACCTTTCGTAAAATGCCCAGGATGCTTTTTAGTAACGGTGCCAGGTCGTCGGGGATTTTAAATAGGTTTAGGTCTTGGGTGATTTCTTTAGTATCGCGATTCAGTTGCCCAAAGCGCCAAATATCACCCATGGTGACCGCGCCATACAGAACGGCTTGATCTTCCACATGGGACAGGGCAACGAGTTCTACTGCCAATTGGGTAAATCCTCGGGTTAGGTCGTCGTTTTTTGCTTCCACCACCAGCAGGCTGTTTTGGGAGCGCAATAGATAATCAAAATTTCCTTTTAGCCAGTTGTTGACGGTCAAGGGGTATTCGATGCGCATTTGACACTGACAGTCGCGCACCACCTCCAGCATAATTGGCGACACTAGGGTTTCTCGCCGGGCTGCTTCGTTGCTTAGGCTGATAAATGGCAGTGTGCCTTCGATGCGTTCTTGGAGGGCGGGTAGGTAATCGAGGGGTTGGGTGGTTTGGGGAAGGGTGAGGCGAGTTTTTTTTAGGGCGTAGTCAAATTCGGCGAGGATTTCGTCTGCTTCATAGGGCATCTCAAAATAGGAGCGAAACGTATAGGATTGCTCTTTTTGCAGAATTGGACGCTTGCCCATAGCCTTGGTCCTAAACAATATCGGTGTCTTCGTAAATGTCGTCCATCGCGATCGCCCGATCAACGCTACCCAAAATGACGTTTCCGGTAGTGGCGTCAGCATTCAGCGTCCAGTTATCGTCCTCGTCGCGCCGAAAAATTTGTACTTGACGGGAGTCGCTAGAAACTAAAACGTATTCTGTCAGGCTAGGAATCGTGCGATAGTCAGCAAATTTTATGGTGCGATCAAAGTTGGCTGTGGATGGAGAAAGGACTTCGATAATTAAACAAGGATGATTGATATATAGCTCGTCCGAGGGGCGATCGCGATCGTCACAGGGAACAACAATATCGGGGTAGTAAAAAGCATTTTTAGACTCAACACGAGTTTTCATCCCTTCCACAAATGCACGACAGCCTGTGCCCCGTAAATGATTGCCCAAGATCAGGTACAGGTTTCCCGTAATGGCGTGGTGGTTTCGCGTGCCGCCGGTCATGGCAAACACTTCGCCGCTGCGATATTCATGGCGAACGGGGCTGATTTCTTCCCCTGCCAAATAGTCTTCAGGGGAAATGTAAAGAGGGTCGGTGGCAAGCATGGTTTTGTTGAATCGCCAGTTTTAGTTTAGCGATCAGGTGCATCCCGAGGCGGCAAACTACAGAGGGCGCGATCGCCGTCATCCACATCGGGGCTGCTGGTGAGATAGGGCGTCAACCACCCACACGCCCGCCCCAATAACTCCTCCAGCGTTTCCACCTTCCAAAGCTTCACCGTTTGGTCATCGGAAGCGGAAACGATGGTGCTACCGTCGGGG
>CALGDE010000041.1 GCA_937883785.1 uncultured cyanobacterium | reverse complement strand
TTCTGTTCTCGTTTTATCAGCTCTCGTCAAAAGCGGCATAAGTGGGATGCTCCCAAAAAGTTTGGCTTTCCCCAGGGGCACAGTGTCCGTTTGCCATAATCGTGCCCAACGTTGTCGTTGGTGCATCTACCCCTTTCTGTCCTATGGCATTTTCCCTAACTCGTTCTGCCCTTAAACTGTCCGCTTCGGTGATGTTCGCTGGGCTTGGAATAGGGGGCAGCTTGGCGATCGCGGAGGGGGCAAAAGCGAGAGATATCTCGTCCCAGTCGAGTCCTGCTAGCGCTGAGGAAGTGCAAATTGATCGCTGGCTAGAGCAAAATCGCGATCGCCCCACCCTGCTCCGTGCCTTTGTTCAGCGCTTTCCCAAGGGGGGCGATATCCACAGCCACCTAAGCGGGGCAGTGTATGCAGAAAATTATTTACGGTGGGCAGCGGAGGATGGCTATTGTGTGGACCCGGACGCTGGCGATGGGCGACCGGCGTTGATTTTGCCTGAGGATTGTCATCAGCACAGTCGCTATTTTTCCGCGTCTGAACTGCTGGGGCGATCCAGCATTTACGATGCGTTGGTGAACAGTTTCTCCACTAGAAATTTGGAATTTAGTGGGCGATCGGGGCACGACCAATTTTTCTCCACCTTTGGTACGTTTTCGCCTATTTCTTCTTCTGAGAGCCGCCAAGATGACATGGTGGCGGAGGTGGCAAATCGCGCCGCCTCGCAGCATATTTTCTACTTAGAATTAATGAGAACGGTGAAGGGTAGCCCGGTGCGAAGACTGGGGCGAGAGGTGAAATCAGAATTTGAACAACGGGCAGGGCGCGAGATTAATTGGCAGCAAGATTTTGAGGCGTTGCGCCAGTTGCTGATTGATCGGGGGCTAATGGACCTGGTGGCAACGGGCAGTGAGGAGGTGAATGCCCTACAGCGGGAAGTGGAGAAAACTTTGGGATGTGATACGCCCAACCCTCAGCCGGGCTGTGAAGTGACGGTACGTTTTCTTCAGCAAACCACGCGAACCAAAACGCCAGAACAGGTTTTTGCCCAGTTTGTTTATGCCTTTGAACTGGTAAAAACCAACTCCCAGGTGGTGGGATTAAATTTGGTGGCGCCAGAGGATCATCCCATTGCCCTGCGGGATTACACCCTACAAATGGAAATGTTGGGCTTTTTAAAAAGCAAGTTTCCTGAGGTTAAGGTGGCGCTTCATGCGGGGGAGTTGACCATAGGACTGGTGCCTCCGGAACAGCTGCGGTCCAATATTCGTGAGGCGGTGGAGATTGCCCAGGCAAGTCGTATTGGGCATGGGGTGGATGTGCTTTACGAGAACAAACCCTTTGAGCTGATGGACATGATGCGGGAACGGGGTGTTTTGGTGGAGATTTGCCTGACCAGTAATGAGGTGATTTTGAATGTGTCGGGGGATGATCATCCGTTTCAGGACTATCTAGACGCGGCGGTGCCCGTAACGTTGGCGTCTGACGATGAGGGGGTGGCGCGGATTGATCTTAGCCATGAATATCTGTTGGCAACCACGCGATATAACTTGGACTACCGGAAGTTGAAATACCTGGCGCGTAATAGTTTGGAACACAGTTTTTTGCCGGGCGATGGGCTTTGGGCGTCGGGGACGTTTCAAGAATTTCGCGGTCCTTGCCAGGGCGATCGCCCCGGTAGCGGCTCCATTTCCCAACCCTGCTCCGCGTTTCTGACCAGTAGTGATCGCGCCCGCAGTCAGTGGCGATTAGAAGCAGAATTTGCCGCCTTTGAAGCACTGCCTAGTTTCAAGTCAAACTAGCGTTTTGATCGTTTTCAGTTGTTCCGATTAGTTGCGCCAGTAATCGGAACAACTAATCAGATTTCGATTCTTCCAGGGGCTGTGGCGATCGCGTCCAAAAACTGGGGAAAGTTTTTTCAATGGCCGTACCCGTTGCATAAACGGCGATCGCCACAGTGAACCATTTAATTTGATTGCTATCGCCCGACAGTGCCATGGTGTCGTTAATCAAGCCAGTTACCCAGCGCATTCCGGCAATTAAGCCAAATAATAGCCAGCCCAAATTGCCATAGCGCCGCCACACCCAAACCCCAGCGCCGCCTGCCACAATCGGCATCCAACCGTGCAGCCACTGCAATCCCGTATCCAGACCATTTACCGCTGTTTCCATCGCCGCCCCATTTCCCAACTCTATTGTCCCAGGGTACTCCGATGCCGTCGATCTACTCCTAGACTAGGTACACTCAGTAGGATCGTCTGAGCCATGGCGAAACACTGACCACACGGCTTTTCACACCGTTTACTGGATGGCTTAGGGGACTTGGATGAACGAACAGGATCTGGATCAACAAAGGCTAAAAGATGATCGCCAGGATGAGTTGACCTGGGCGGTGGAGGGAAGTCGCGATAATTTGGACCTAACCACGCTGGAGCCGGAGGCACTGGACCGGGCGATGATGCGGCGGTGTTTGGCATTGGCACGCCAGGCGTGGGGACAGACAGCACCAAATCCTCTGGTGGGGGCAGTGGTGCTGCAAAATCGAAAAATTGTGGGGGAAGGGTTTCATCCCAAAGCCGGTATGCCCCACGCGGAAGTGTATGCCCTGAAGGATGCGGGGGAGCGGGCAAAGGGCGCATCCATATACGTAAGTTTGGAGCCCTGTAATCACTACGGTCGCACGCCCCCCTGTTCCCAAGGGCTGGTGGATGCTCAGGTGGGTCGGGCGATCGTCGGTATGGTGGACCCCAATCCCAAGGTGGCGGGGGGCGGCATTAAGCGATTGGAAAATGCGGGTATTCCCGTCACCGTCGGTGTGGAAGAGGCGGCGTGCCAATTACTCAATGAACCTTTTGTGCATCGCATTCGCCACGGTCGCCCCTTTGGTGTTTTGAAATATGCCATGACCTTGGACGGAAAAATTGGCACCACCAGCGGCAATAGCGCTTGGATTACCGATACTCCGGCGCGATCCCACGTGCACCATCTGCGGGCGGGGTGCGACGCCATTATCGTCGGCAGTAACACCGTCCGCCGGGATAACCCGCATCTAACAAGCCACAGCGACACTGCCCACAATCCCCTGCGGGTGGTGATGAGCCGCCAGCTTGACCTGCCGAAAACCACTGAGTCAGGCGATCCTCTGCATTTGTGGGAGACGACTTTGGCGGGCACCACGGTGCTGACCCAAACCGGCGCCAATCCAGAATTGCAAGCTTGGCTACAGGACCAGGGCGTAACGGTCATTGAGCTAAACGCCGTAACTCCCGAGGCGGCGATGGGGTATCTGGGGGAATCTGGTGCTCTGTCAGTGCTGTGGGAGTGTGGGGGAACTTTGGCGGCTCAGGCGATCGCCCAGGGAGCCGTGCAAAAAATCCTCGCCTTTATCGCCCCCAAAATCGTCGGTGGCACCACCGCCCCCATCCCCGTTGGCGACTTGGGAATTACCACCATGACCGAGGCTTTGACCCTGGACCGTATGGGGATTCAACAAATTGGCACCGACTGGATGATCACCGGCTATTTGCCCTCTATTTAGTACTTACCCTCTATTTGGGATCTGCTTGGGATCTGCCTTCCATCTAGGAGTTTATTGGGTGGGAATTGGAATTGTTGGCACGCCGCTTAATTCGGCTACGTTGTCGCTGCCGAATTAAATGGCGAAAAGGATACAGCGTTTGTCCCCAAAAGGTTAGCGGCATGGGCTCGCCTTCCATTCCAAACTCTTTCGGTTCCTGCCCTTGAGGGAGGTAAAACGTTCCAAACATTAGGTCGAAAACGGGGAACAACCCGGAAAAATTCTTACCCCAGCTTGCCCGATCTACGGTGTGGTGAAAACGATGGAATTTCGGGCTAGCAATAACGTACTGCCAAATGCCATAGTCAATTTTTACGTTGGCATGAATAAAGGCTATATAGGCACTTAGAAACGGTACGTAAGCTTCAACGGCTAAGGGAGAAACTCCTAACAGCAACACGGGGGACGCTTGGGCAACTCGACTAATAACATCGTTGATAGGATGCACCCGCACCGCCGATAGCCAATCGAGATCGGTGGAGCCGTGGTGAACCGCGTGAATGTCCCATAGTTTCGAGCAGTGGAACAGTCGGTGAGTCCAGTAGCCAATAAAATCGCCAATAACAATCGCAATTAGTCCCTGGGCCCACAACGGCATTTCTGCCACCGGTCCAAAGCCGTGCATCACCACGTCCCATTCGGTGGATCGCCCGATTAAATAGTAAACGGGAAACATGACGCAAATAATCGCCCCCATGCTTAAAACTTGGCTCACAAGGGGGGTGATAAACCAATACAAACAATCAAGTGCAAAGCCGGTGCGAAAGTTGGATTGATCGGGCACACTGGGGCGCGATCGCTGCAAATAACCAAACCCAACTAACAACACCACAAACAAAACGACCGAGCGAACAATACGAGCTTCCATAGCGCGTTATTCACAAAGTTTTCAACAAGTTTTCAACAATTACCGTTAACTCCCACTGTCATTTTGTTAAAACAGAGAGCTTGTTTTTACTTTAATCTCCCCGTTTGAAATTGGGGGATTAAGGTGAAGATTGGCTAATTAGCGATAAAGAAATGTTGATAATGGCGATCGCTCCACCTTTCATATGGGGCATTTCAATGTAAGGCATTTCAATATGGAGCATTGGTGTTGATCCACAGTTGATTCACAGTTGATTCACAGGGGCGCTACGGGGTTGGAGATTTGTGACCCTGGGCGATCGCTAATCCAATGGCTTTGGGAAAAATGGCATGCTCCTGCGCCTGAACCCGCGCGTGGAGGGTTTCCGGCGTATCGTTGTCCAAAATTGGCACTACCGCCTGCATCAAAATCGGTCCGCTATCCACTTCCAAATCCACCAGGTGCACCGTACAGCCGGCCACTTTTACCTTGGCTTCAAGGGCTTGTTCAATGGCGCGGATGCCGGGAAAGCTGGGCAAAATGCTGGGATGAATATTGATGGCACGCTGGGGAAACGCATCAATAAATACTGTGGTGACTCGGCGCATCCACCCCGCCATAATGGCCCAGTCCACCTGGTGGCGCTTGAGGGTTTGCACCACTTCGTAATCGAAGGCTTCCCGGCTTACGTAATTGCGATGATCCAACAACACTGCTGGGATGCCCCATCGAGCCGCCCGAGCTGCCACCTTGGCACCAGGGTTGTTGTAAATCACCACCGGGATTTCGGCCCGTAAATCTCCATCGGCGATCGCCTGAATCAACGCCTCAAAATTGGTGCCGCTCCCCGACGCCAACACCCCCAATTTTGCCGGAGGAAAACTGCGATATTGCTCATCAAAATCTGGCGACAAAGCGGGGGAAACCAAGGCTTGGGGCTGTAACATAACGACTTTCTTCAGAAGAAAAGGAATTCCACAGCGACCGGTAATTTAAGCCCGATATTGTTATGGTCACTGTTCAAAATCCAGTTCAAATTTTTGAACAGTGGCTACAATAAACGGGCAAAAATGGTCAATAAAATCAGTATCCATTAAACACCCTCGGTTCCCCCCAGGAGGTGCGCCGTTTATACTCGTCCCCTCGCAAAATTAATTGAACAGCTCCAGCGGTTGCCGGGGATTGGTCCAAAATCGGCGCAGCGGCTGGCGTTGCATTTGCTGAAGCGTCCCGATGCGGAAATTGAGGCGCTGGCGAATGCGCTACTGGAGGCGAAAAGTCAGGTGGGGCAATGTCGCCAGTGTTTCCATCTGTCGGCGGAACCCCTGTGCAGTATTTGTCAGGATATGCGGCGCGATCGCCAAACCCTGTGTGTGGTGACCGACTCGCGGGAAGTAATCGCCTTGGAGAAAACCCGTGAATTTCGGGGGCTGTATCACGTGCTGGGGGGCGTGATCTCGCCCATGGATGGTGTGGGTCCCGAGGCGTTGACCATTCAGCAATTGGTGCAGCGGGTGGCGGGGCGATCGCCCAGTACTCCCCAGGAAATTCAAGGGGGGCAGCCGTCCACCCAGGCTAGCAATTTGCCGAAGATTAAAGAGGTGATCCTGGCGATCGGACCTAGCGTGGAAGGGGAAACAACAACGTTATATATCGCTCAGCTCATCAAGCCCTTTACCAAGGTGACGCGCATTGCCTTCGGTTTACCGGTGGGCGGCGATTTGGAATACGCCGACGAAGTGACCCTGGCGCGGGCGTTGGAAGGACGGCAGGAATTGGAATGAGCTTTGGAATAAGCCGCTGCCAAGTAAGGTTTTTCCGGGTAAAAAATTTCGCCTAAAAATCAGCAGAGAAAAATCAGCCAAGTTTGATGCGTTAGAATACGCGGGCTTATTTTTTGAAATTCCCCATGACTCTGAACGTTGCTGACCTGCGCCAGAATTACACGCGCGACGGACTCCACGAAGATGATGTTAGCGATCTCCCGATGCAGCAGTTTGCGTCATGGTTTGCGGAGGCGTCGCACACGGAAGGAATTCGCGAACCCAACGCCATGATTTTGGGCACAGTTTCCGCTGCGGGCAGACCCAGCGCCAGGGTGGTTCTTCTCAAGGATCTCGACGAAACCGGCTTTACCTTTTTTACAAACTACACCAGCCGCAAAGGCGTTGAGCTGCTGGAAAATGGTTTTGCGTCCCTCGTGTTTTTGTGGGAGCCCCTGGAGCGGCAGGTGCGTATTGAAGGGCGGGTGGAGCAAATTCCGGCGGCGGCTTCCGATGAATATTTCCACAGCCGTCCCCGCCAATCCCAGCTTGGGGCGTGGGCGTCTCCCCAAAGCGAGGCGATCGCCAACCGCGAAGTGCTCGAACAAAATTTTGTTGCATTGGCAGAGAAGTATCCAGAGGGCGCGGAAATCCCCCGCCCGGATCATTGGGGTGGCTTCAAGGTGATTCCCGACAAAATTGAATTTTGGCAAGGTCGCCCTAGCCGCCTCCATGATCGCCTCGTATTTACCCTGCAATCGGACGGCGCTTGGCGGTGCGATCGCCTTGCTCCCTAGGGGCTCAGCTTCGTCACTTTTGGCAATACATATTGGCTTAGCGCAACCGTCATTTACCTGCTGTTAGATTTTTTACGTTTCAACATCCTTTAATGGATAAAGGCGGGAGTTCTGAATAGACTATTGACAACGATTATTGTTAAGGGCCTGGTCTATGCCGCTTCTTCGCGTAAAACAACCCACCGTTTTCAAGGTCTCTGAGGCTCAGTCTTTTATGCTGCCTCCTGACGACAAGTTCAATGTTCGGGCAGGTGAGCTATGGGCATCGGAAATTGTTGACAGCGGCGGTCATTACCGGGTGACGCTCCAGCAGGAACTGGGGGGACGTAAGCAATGGTTCGTTTTCCGGGGGCACGCTGAGGTGTCTTACCAAGATCCTCCTGATCCCCCGCCGTCCGATGATGGAGACCTTGGCTCCCGTAGCTTAGACAAAAGTGACGATGACGACGCCACAAAATTAACCATTGTTGTTACTAAAGGCACCGTCTTTAAAACAAAGCCCGACGATTCTTCAACCCTGTCCGATAGTGAAAAAATTTCGGTGGCGGAAGGGGAGTACACCATTCGGCAGATTGTGGAGGATGCGGGCTCCCACATTAAGGTGCAGCTGCTAGAACCGTTGGATGATCGCATTGAATGGTACGTGTTTAAAGGGCACTTGGATCTGGTAAATTTGCCCACTAAAGAGCCGTCTAAGGATGAGCCAGAACCGGTAATCGAGCCTACAGTTAAAGTTCTTCGCGACACTATTTTCAAAGTCAAAGCCGTCCAATCGACGGATTTGGGGGAAAACGAGAAGGTAATTGTGGCGCCCGGCTCGTTTTTGATTAAGGCAGCCAAGCCCGATGGGAAGCATTATCTGCTGACCCTGGTGGATACCCTGGAGGAGCGCACGGAATGGTACGCCTTTGGAGAGCATATTGAATTTGAAGATGCGGACGAAATTTTAGAGCAGGGCAAAGCTGCCGCCGCGAAAGAGGAAGAGGAAGCCAAGCCCGTTGCGCCCCCGCCTCGCCCCCGCGGTCGCATGATTAATATTCCAGGCTATGGTCAGGTGGGCACGAACGATTTAATTATTCCGGGGGGGCACTTTACCTGGAGTGAAGCCACAAAAGGGGGCTCCCGTATTCCAGAAAATGCCACCATTTCCCGCAATATCGTCAGAATGGCGAAGCGTATGGAGGAGGTGCGATCGCGCCTGGGCAACCGCTCCATTTCCGTAACCAGTTGGTATCGTCCCCCGGCAGTCAACAGAGCGATTGGAGGAGCCAGTCGCTCAACCCACATCCAAGGGTATGCCGTTGACTTTAATGCCAGTGGTTTATCCCCGCGCTCCGTGCAGCGAATGTTAGATCCCTGGTGGAGTGGTGGGCTCGGTTATGGTCATACCTTTACCCACCTGGATGATCGAGGCTATCGTACCCGCTGGAATTATTCCTGAGGCTACCTGGAGGGCGATCGCCTACCTTCTTTCTTAAATTCAACAGTGCAAATCCCGGTCAAACCAGATAGTTAACCGGGATTTTTCTTGGATACGGAACACACATGCCAGTGTGCATGCTCAATTTCTAGCGAATGGACTAGCTAATGGAGCATCCTTCTTCGTCACAGGAGATATTTTGATTTGCCACCACTTCTTCAGGCACAACCGTAAACCCACCGACGCGAATGCCCTCAAAACCAAACTGTTCCTGAAGCACTTGATTAAACTGGGCAATGATCTCCGGCAATTTCGCCTCAACGTCCTTGCGCAATTGATCAGCTTCTGGCGGCGGATTTCCAACGGTATTGACAGGCATAAGATGGGGGTCCAAAAGAATGGACTTATCTTAAACCGAAACTTCCAAAGTATCCGTTTCGAAGACAGGCTCGGCTTTGGACTCAAGGGCGCAGGGAATTTCTAGAATAAAATTCGTACCCGTGCCCACCTCAGATTGGCAAAAAAGCTTACCTCGGTGTTGCTCAACCACAATTTTGTAGCTAATTGACAACCCTAACCCCGTGCCCTGCCCCACTGGCTTAGTGGTAAAAAATGGATCAAATAGTGATTCTCGAATATTCTCAGGAATGCCGCAGCCATTATCACCAATTGAGATCCGAATATAGCCGTTCTTCAACTGTTCAGTGGCGATCGTAATAACCCCGGCGACAACATTATCCAGAGCGTCAATCCCGTTAGTCAGAAGGTTCATAAAAACCTGATTAAGTTGGCTGGCATAACAGTTTACAGGGGGAATGTTGCCATAGTTTCTAACAACTTTGATCGGATTGACCTTTGTATCTTTTAAGCGTTCTAGACGATTACGAAGAATCAGTAAGGTGCTTTCAATTCCCTCATGAATATCAACGTTTTTCTGCTCCGCCTGATCAAGCCGAGAGAAATTCTTTAATGACACTACCAATTCAAAAATTCGCTCCGAACCATTGAGGAGTGATTTGAACAGTTTGGCTGAATCTTCCTGAATAAATTCAAACTCAATGGCTTCAATTTTCTCCTCAATGTCTGGAGTGGCTTCCCCAAAAGACTCTCGGTATAAAGTCGCCAGTTCTAGCAGATCAACAAGGTATTGATTGGCGTAAGTCAAGTTGTTGTGAATGAAATTAATTGGATTATTGATTTCATGGGCCAAGCCCGCCACCATTTGCCCGAGGCTCGACATTTTTTCCGTTTGTATAAGCTGAATCTGAGTTTCCTGTAGCGTCTTTAAAGTTTCAGTTAGGGCCTCTGCTTTTCGACGTTCTTCTGCTTCGCTTTCCCGAAGGGCGACCTCCGCTTCTTTCCGTTGCTGCACCTCTTTCTCTAGCTCTTCATAGGTGGCTAGCTGACCATAAACTTCTTGGAAAGTATCCGCCAAAAACGTAATTTCATTGTTCACTTTACCCGCATCAAAGAGAAACTTTCCACTGGTCTCACTGTCCTTAACGGACTGATTAAGTTGGGAAAGGGGAGCAATAATAATGCGGTGAATCAGATAGCTCAACATCACCAGGGTCAGGAGAATGCCCGCCGCGATGGCCACGCTTGAAACAATAAAACCTCGAAATGCCTCTTGCTCTAATGGTTGAAGATCAATGATGGCGATCGCCACCCCCCGCTGTTCGGTGGCACCAAAGACCCGACTGCTAAGAGCTAGTTTATAAAGTAAATCTGAAGCACCGCGCAATGCAGAATCGCCA
>CALGDE010000040.1 GCA_937883785.1 uncultured cyanobacterium | reverse complement strand
ACCAACGGGCACTGGAGGTGTATACCCGTGAGGCGTTTTCCGAATATTGGGCGATGACCCAAAACAACTTGGCAGCCGCTTACTATGAACGAATCCGTGGAGAGCGCGGGGACAATATTGAGGAGGCGATCGCGGCGTGCCAACAGGCACTGGAGGTGAGAACTCGTGAGGCGTTTCCCGAACAATGGGCGATGACCCAAAACAACTTGGCAAATGCGTACTGTGACCGAGTCCGTGGAGAGCGCGGGGAGAATATTGAGGAGGCGATCGCGGCGTACCAACGGGCACTGGAGGTGAGAACCCGTGAGGCGTTTCCCGAACAATGGGCACAGACGCAGCTCAATCTGGGCAGTGCCTATCGCAAGAAAAACGAAACCGAACAGGCAATTGCCGCCTACAAACAGGCGCAGGAAGTCTACACTCGTGAAGCATTTCCTGAAGATTGGGCAAAAACGCAATGGGGATTAGCAAATGCTTACGGTGACCGGGATGGTGACGGTGATTTAGACCAAGCAATCTTGCTGTTCCAAGATGTACTTACAGTTACCAGCTACAAAACTGAAACGTTTATTAACGCCAATTACCTACTCGGAAACCTATTGAATCGTCGCTACGATCGCCACAACAACCCCGAAGACCTTGCCGCCGCCGAAAGAGCCTACTCCACTGCCCTCGACTGCATCGACCCAGAACACTACGACATTGAAGACTATCGAAACGCCTTACCTAGCGTTCGCGCCATTATGGGCGGTCGGCTGGTGCGGGATGGGCAGTGGAAAAAAGGATTGGAATTGTTGCTCACCAGCCTGGATGAACTTAAAGACGCCAAAGACGACCAAGCCTACGCCAACGCCCTATATCAAACCGCCCGCGCCTACGAATACGAAGACAACCAGCCCAAAGCCCGCACCTACTACCGCGACGCCCTGCGCCTATACCAACGCCTAAACAACACCCTTGCCATTGCCCGCACCCGCTACGGACTGGGCAACGTATTGGTCAACCAAGGCTTTCCCGAAAAAGGCAAGATAGAGCTAGAAGCCGCCCGAGAGCTATACCAAACCCTAGAAAAATCCGACAAGGTGGCAGAGTGCGACCAACGCCTAAGCAGCCT
Organism: uncultured cyanobacterium; assembly: GCA_937883785.1. Classification (GTDB taxonomy): domain Bacteria; phylum Cyanobacteriota; class Cyanobacteriia; order CACIAM-69d; family CACIAM-69d; genus CALGDE01. Next base: position 6,368 of record CALGDE010000040.1, on the reverse strand, counting down.
ATGCCAAACTATTGAAAAACTAGAAGCTTACGACATCAGTGCGCCGGAAAGCCCCCCTTGGTAAGGGGGGTTGGGGGGATCCTCCAAGACTTAAGCCCGTAGCCAAAAATCTTGGTGAAAGGTGCATAAAGAAAGGATCCCCCCTCAGTCCCCCCTCAATAAGGGGGGAAGCTGATTTAGTCTGATTTTTCGTCATCAAACTGGCGTCTACGACCAGAACACCGCCCCATGACCACCGCCGACGATTTATTTGACGAAATATTCGACGAAGCCGGAGCTGGAATCGAACGGCTGGGATTGCGCGCCCTCCCCTTCACCGAAAGCCCCAGCGGCACAAACGACACAGACCGCCTACGCAAAGTCTTCACCGGCCGGCTCAATGAATTAAAAGCCGTTTTTACTCAGTTACGGGGAGGCGATAGAAGGCGCATCCTCGTATTCGGACGCATCGGCAGCGGCAAAAGCGCTTTCGTCCTGCAAGTCCTCGCCACCCTCCAGCGCAAAATCCCCGACATCCTAACGGTCTACAGCTCCCTCGACCCCGACTCGGACCTAGTCACCACTGCCTTTATCGCCCTCGCCCAAGCCCTCCCAAAAGACGACTGGGCACAAACCCAACTCCACCAGCTAGGACTCGCCACCGCCAAACCCCAAAAAGAACGAACCACCGAAGCCAGCGGCAGTCTGAAGTTTTTTGGTGCAAAACTCAGCGAAAAAAGCCTAGCCCCCGGCGAACTGGAACGCCCCGCCGAAGCCCTCCAGCAACTCATTGATCGCGCCCGCAAAACCTACACCAGCGGCGTAATCATCGCCATTGACGACCTGGATAAACAAGACCCCGCCCGCGTCCGCCGTCTAATGCACGACGCCCAAGGCACCCTAAAAGGACAAGCCTCCTTTATCCTCACCGGACACCCCATCGGCATGATGGGCGACCTGTTCACCAGCGAACGCGGACTGTTCGACCTACAAATCGAGCTAAAAGACCTGGATATGCCAACCACCCAAAAAATGTTGGCAAAATACCTCACCAGCGTCCGCATCAAACCCGACCCCAGCGACGATCCAAAAGACCCCACTGACATCCGCCCCTTCACCCCCGACGCCGCCAAACAATTCTGCCGCGCCTCCCGAGGCAAACCTCGCCTCTTCAACCGCTTAGGAGCCAGCGTCCTAAACACCGCCATCCTGAAAAACGCCACCCAAATCGACCTGGAACTTTTGAAGGAAGGACTCACCGCCAGCCAAATGTCCCGACGAGAGCTAGCGCGACTAACGGACAAAGAAAACCGCCTGCGAACCCTACTGAGCGAACGGGGCACCCTGTCCGACGAAGATATTTTGATGGAAGACCTAGAAACCCTAGGCTTCCGCAGCTTTAACGAACTGCTGCCCCTGCTAGAAAAACTAGAATACGCCGACCTCGCTAGCCGCAACGAACTAGGCTACGCCACCGAATTCGAGCCCCTAAACGTAGACCTCCCCTTCAGCGAATTCCCCGACTAACATTCCCTGACTGAACAATGATCCAATCCACATTATCGCCACCCCTCACCCTCGAAGAATTTCTCGCCACCCCAGAAATCGAAGCCTCACCCGCGTGGGAGCTGACCGACGGAACCGCCCAACAAAAACCAATGCCCACCCTGTTCCACTCCCGGATACAGCGCAACTTGGTGAACTACATCAACGCCCGCACCAAAATCTACGAAGCCATTCAAGAGCTGCGGTGCATCGTCCCGCCAAACTCCCCCGTGCCCGATATTTCCGTAATCGCCACCGAGCGGTTGGGGGAGGAAGACGGACCGTTTAATGGGGCTCCCGATTGGTTGATTGAAGTGCGATCGCCCGACCAAAGCACGCTCAAACTGCAATCAAAAATCCTCCACTGCCTGGACAATGGCACCCAATTGGCATGGCTCATTGATTGCGATCGCGGTTCGGTTTGGGTCTGGGATACGGACGGTTTACCAATGGTTTACGAAGATGACGATAAACTGCCTGACCTGGGTCTAGCGCTAGAGTTAACCGTCAATGACCTGTCAGCAATGGCGCGACAACGTTAAACCGATCAGAATCTAACGATCAGGGGTAACTAACTCTACAGAGAGAGGGTGGTAAACCCTAATCAGGAATTATTCTCATCTACAAAGCAGGGTGCTAGGGTTTGAATAAGTAGATTTTTCCTGGGTGAAACCTAATGCCTAAGCCAAATTATCGAGTAATCACCGTAAAAGATTCTGTGAAAATCACTCCCAATATGCAGCGGGTGACATTCACTGGCGATGACTTGGCAGACTTCCCTGAAAATTACGAAAGCGGCTACGTAAAACTACTGTTCTCTGAACAAGGTGGGGCGATCGCCAGCAAGGAACAGGTTGAACAAGAAAAGCATCGGAAGCGGACCTACACCATCCGTGGATTTAGTCGCGACGGGAATGAACTGGCGATCGACTTTTCGCTACACGGCAGCAAAAACGGTCCCGCCGCCACCTGGGCAAACTCCACCAAGCCCGGCGACACTATCCTGATGGGAGGACCTGGTCCAACCAAGCTTGTGGATAACACCGCCGACTGGTTCCTGCTCGCTGGCGATATGTCCGGGCTACCAGCGTTGGCGTGCAACCTGGAGCAGTTACCCGAAAACGCCCAGGGCTATGCCGTAATTGAGGTGGTTAGCGAGGCGGATAGGCAAGATATTAAAGTGCCGGATGGGGTGTCAATTCAGTGGGTCATTAACGATAAGCCCGGTGAAAAGCCCAATGCGCTTTTGGATGCGATACAAGCTCTCACATGGAAAGCGGGCACTCCCTACGTTTGGGTTGCTTGTGAGTTTGGAGCGATGAAAAATATCAGAGCTTATCTGAAAGACTCGCGCGGCATCGAGAACAACAACATCTATATCAGTAGCTATTGGAAGTTTGACCGCACCGAAGAAGAGCACAAAGTTGATAAGCGAATGGATGCGGGCGCACCGCCGTTTATCCAGGTTTTGTGGGGAATCAAGGCGAAGTGTCAGAATCTGCTGTCTCTCAAGAAGTAGGCTCTGGGCATAACTGACCGATGTTGCATACCGGGCAGCAGCGGTCAGTGAATCGGTAGGACAACCAAGGGCGATCGCCATCTCCGTGCAATCGATTCCCTGGGGCAATTGCTCGTCTAAAACTTGTATGTGCCGTGGGGATAAATCGTGATGATGATGTTCCCATGGTTTTTTATTACGCGCGTTAAAACGTCGGTAGAAATTGGCGATCGCCCTTTATTTACTTCATCCCCTGCTTCATAACCAATATCGAAATCAATACGAGTGCAACTCTCGAAAAGCTTTCGGGATGGACCGCTGAGTTTATCAATTAAGTCACAGTAGAAACTAATATCAGTTGCCACAGATTCTTCTTGAAATAGTCCAAAGAAAGCGCCATGGCGATCGCCAACTTCACCACAGAAATTAACTACGAGATTATTTCCAAGTTCTTGGGCAATAGGTGTTAAATCATAGAGACTTTCTAGCTCTAAATCAGTAGTGATGTATTGAGGTTGCATTTCATTAATCGTAATTGAGCCAAAAACAGTTGACGACCAAGTTTTTGTTGGGCTGCGGTTAAATCTGGCTTGAGGTTTAATGCTCGTTCGTATGATCAGTTAATTGACGAATGCCTAGGACGGCGAGAAGCAAGCCGCCTTGGGCTTTGCATCATTGGGACTCTGGGGATACTGCTCGTCGCCAAGCGGAGAAAGTTGATTTCCCACGTCCAGCCAATTCCAGCCAATTATTGAAGCTCTGAGAAGTGAAGCCGGTTTTCGCATTAGTCCTCAGCTACGTCGCCAAGTTCCGGAGTTTGCTGATGAACTTTAGGGACTCGGGTAAAGCAACCAGGAGCGATCGCCGTTACCATTGAATTATTGAAAAGACCTACCCCCCATGAACTGGCAACCCGACATCACCCCCAGCGATCGCGCATTTTCCGCCCTGCCGTATCTAATGCCGATTATTGAGGCAATTATTCTATCCGTGAGCGCCGCTGGAGCCGGTTCAATCCTGTTTCAGGTGCCCATCTTCCGTCCTCTACTGGCGTTGCTGTCACCGCTGATTCAGATTTATACGGGATTCCCCTTCGCCAGCTTTATCATCTTCATCTTGCTATTCACCCTGGTGGTGCGCAACGAGAAGATCTCCCGCTTTATCCGCTACAACACCATGCAGGCGATTATGCTCGACATCGTGGTGTTCCTTTGTGGTCTGATTATTCGGATTATCTTTGCCCCCATCGGCGGCTTTCTGGTCCAAACCCTCGCCAGCACCGTTTTCCTAGGAATTCTCTTGGCATCGGTGTACTCCATCGTTCAATCCATCCGTGGAGAGTACGCTGAAATTCCTACCATCTCTGATGCAGTGCAGATGCAGATCCGATAGAGCATCGATACGAAGCACTGAAAAATTCTCCAGCCTTGAGCGCACGTAATCGCGGTATGATTATGAGCCCTTGCTAATTGAAGGCAGTAGAAGCGAGTCAATTAGCCCATCGGTCCACAAGGAGAAATAATGAGCCGACTATACGAAACCATGTACATCCTGCGCCCTGACTTGGGCGAGGAAAAACTGGATGGAACTATCACCAAGTATCGCGATTTCCTAAATGAGCAGGAAGTTGGCGACCTGGAAATTCAGCACCGTGGCAAGCGCCGCCTGGCCTACGAAATCAATCGCTGCCGGGAAGGGGTGTACATCCAAATGAATTACAACCATGGCAATGGTGCCCACATTGCTCCCATGGAAAAGCTGATGCGCATTGACGAAACCATCCTGCGCTACATGACCATCAAGCTTGACCCTCGCGAAGTAGCTGCTGCCGCTGCGGCTGAAGCCCGTGCCACTGAAGAAGAGTAGGCTGACATTTGGCTTGCTAGAGTCATTAGCACCCTAGGGCGTGTCGTCAATTGAGCACCATAAGCTTTATGCAGTGAGGAGTACAGACCCTTTTAAAGTAAAAAGTGCTCTGGGGCTTAAATCCTTGCAACTAGAGACTTTTAAATCCAAATAGTGCTAGTCCCTAGGTTCAACCTAAAAAGTAATCGCCCCGCCAACGTTGGAAGCATTTAAGCTTTCGTTGGCGGGGCGATTATTTAAAGGGGTCGCTTAGCTCGCTTAAGAAACGCCCTGTGGGCGCTTAAAAAACTGGGCGCTTACAAACTGCCCCAATCGCCAGGCTCCATGTTTGCAACGATTTCAAAGCCACCGTCGCCATCAGGGGTCAAAATGTAAGCCATTCCCTGAGGATCAGGATAGATACCTGTTGCAGACTCGAAAATATCGTCGTGCCCAACAATTACTGTGTTCTTGCCGTCCGCAGGCTTCGCCGTTAGCAAAGGCATGACATTCGACTTCATTTCCTCTACCTGCTCATCGGTGTAATCCTCGAAGGGCAAGAAGTTCAGCTTAGAATCTTTCTGGTCGTAGCGACCGAAAGCAATCTTAGCGGTCTGCCAAGAGCGGCAGTATTCGCTGGAAATTACCTGGTCAACGGGAATTTCCTTCTCGGTGAAGGCAGCCCCGATCGCCGCAGCATCTTCCCAACCTTGCTCACTCAAGGTGCGCTGGGTAGAGCAATCATTAACATCCAACTTCTCGGATGCCTGGTCAGCGTAGTCCTTTTCAGTTTGGGCGTGACGGAAGTAGATTACGTGGCCCCCTTCCTTCAGAGCTGCCAGTAAAGCCTCACCTTCTAGCTTGTCTTCAAACTCAGCGTTAGCTTTTTCACCTTCGGTGGGCTCAGCGCTCTCTTCGCCACCCTCGGCAGCAGCTTCAGCAGCAGGAGAAGCCTCCGCTTCAGCCGCGGGGGAAGCTTCCGCTTCCGCACCAGCGTCACCATCAGTGGCGCCGCCGCAGGACACTGCGCCAACAGCTAAGACGGCTGCTAAGCAAAGTTCAACAGCTTTTATGTTCTTTTTCATGGAAATTACTGTGTTATGTAGTAGCCGGTTTTCGGTTAAAGTAACGTAGCCTTTACTGCGAAATGCTGTCAATACGAAAACAGCGTTGAGCGCAGTGCGGAGTACCGCCAATGGTGAAAATGCCTATCTTTAGACAGATATGGACGTGTCTAAAGGTCACAAGTCTTTTTCAATTAGGCAATAAAAAACTCCGCCAGTACCGAATTAAATCATCGTTGGTAGACATATACAACATCATTCTCTTCGCCGTGTATTTCGCTACTAAGACTCGGTCTCAAATTTAAGTTTTGAGTGCTTTTTGTTTAAATACTTTTTAAGCTATTACTTGCTTTCGCCGCTTATCGGTTTTTGTAGGTGTTTTCCTTATAGCGGCGACGGAGTGACTTAGGACAACAGTCTAAGACTTTGAGCAATGG
>CALGDE010000039.1 GCA_937883785.1 uncultured cyanobacterium | reverse complement strand
CCATTGCTCAAAGTCTTAGACTGTTGTCCTAAGTCACTCCGTCGCCGCTATAAATCAGCCTAAAGCTGTAGGGAGACTACTGGAAAAGCGTTACGATAATTAACCGGGAAAAGTTGGGTTGATTAGGGGGAGTAATGCTTCAGTGGTTATTTCAATCAAAAATGATTCAACGGGTGCGATCCTACTTTCGCTCCCATTGGCGCACTAGCTTTCTCAGCATCGGTGCCCATAGCTGCTTTGAAATTATTGACCTGCTGGTACCCTACGCCATTGGTCAAATTATTAATGTGCTGTCGGGGCGATCGCCGGATGCAGCGGCTGGCTGGCTAATTAATTCCATGGCGGCGCTGCTGGGATTGCCCGTTAACCAAGGGCTATCGGTGGCGGTGCTGATGGGCGTTATTTTTGCGATCACCGTGGTTCGGGCTCCCATTGAACCGTGGATTAGCGGCTGGTTCCATTGGTTGATTACTTTAAATGCCCGCCGCGATCGCCAGGCAGAGGCGATCGCCAAAATCCTCACCCTGCCCATCGAGTTTTACGACACCAACAACCCCGGTCGCATCGCCAACCGCATTGCCCGCGGGGTGGAAAACTACCTGTGGAGCTATCCCGAAGTGGCGGGACAGTTGATTCCAAAGCTGGTGCGGGTGCTGGGAATTTTTATTGTCATGCTCACCATCGACTGGCGTGTCGCCCTGCCCTTTGCCCTATCCTTCGCGGCGGTGCTGGGCTACTCGTTGCGCTCCCTGGGGAACATTGTGGAAAAGGAGAAAAAGCTGGATCGGTATATGGAAAACACCGCCAGCCACACCTCCGAGCTGGTCACCAATATTAAAACCGTCAAAGCCTTCGCCACCGAAACCCGCGAATACGAACGCCAGCGCCAGCGCCTGAGCCGAGAGCTATTTGTGGTCACCTACGGCATTCACACCGACTACGTGGTGCTCGCCACCCGCCGCAACACAGGCTTGCAGCTGGCGTCTTTCGGCATTCTCGCCCTGGCGCTGTACGCCACTGTCACCGGACAAATTTCCATCGGCTACTTTGTCACCTTGATGACTCTGGCTAGCATGGGCTATTCGGAAGTGCAGCCCATTAGCTTGCAGTCGGAGCTATTGGCGCGGCGATTTTCCCCGTTGCAACGGTTCCACGAATTTATGGAGGAGCCGGTGGGATTGGATGCCCAGGATATTTCCTTTGAAGATACCGGTGCGCCGAAAGCTGCCATTGTGCCTTTTCGCGATGCGCCCCAGCTTCCTCCCTCGCCCCAGTATCAGTTTCGGGGACAGGTGGAATTTCGCGATTTAACCTTTGGCTACGATCGCGATCGCCCGGTGCTTAACCATATCAATATCACCCTAAATCCCCGGGAAACGGTGGCTCTGGTGGGACGATCCGGCTCGGGTAAATCCACCTTGGTGAAACTACTGTTCCGCTATTTTGATCCGGATCGCGGATCCATCACCATCGACGGTAAAGATATTCGCGCCCTGGATACACGAGGCTATCGACGGCGGCTGGCGATCGTGCACCAGGAGGTGGACGTATTTAACGGCACTGTGCTCGATAACTTACGTTACGGACGCCCTGATGCGTCTTGGGAAGAAGTGCAACAGGCTTGTGCGATCGCCCGAGTGGACGAATTTGTACGCACCCTGCCCGACGGCTACTACACCATCGTCGGCGAGCGGGGGCTGCGATTGTCTGGCGGTCAGCGCCAGCGCCTAGGCATTGCCCGAGCGCTGCTGGTGGATCCAGACGTGCTGGTCTTTGACGAAGCCACCTCCAGCCTAGACTCCGAATCGGAGCGAGCAATCCAGGAAGCCATGGGCTCCATCCTCGGCACCCGCACCACATTGGTTATCGCCCACCGCCTGAGCACCGTGCGCGACGCTGACAAAATTGTGGTGTTGGATGACGGCGATATTGCGGAAGTGGGAACCCATCACCAGCTTCTAAAGCAGAGGGGGCTGTACCATCGACTGCACACTTTACAATCATCCTCAGAAGCGATGCCTGCCTTGTAACTTCTTAAAAAGCGGCGAGGAAAGCCCCCTAAAAAGGGTTAGACATTCTGTAGCCTTTCCCGCAAAAAGCCAACCTCCCTTAAGTTAGCCTGACAAAGCTGCTTTACAAAACCTAATGCCCTTTGACGTATTTGCCTTCACGTTCTGTGGCAAGCTGTCAATGATATCGAGGACGCGTCCTAGCTTATGACCCAGCCCTCCTCCAGTCCCGTCCGTACGGGAACCATAGACAATCAACCCCCTGAGCGTACTGTTGGTAAGCAGTACCAGCCTTTGGCATTGGTGCTTTTGGTGACCACTCTTGTGTTGGGAGGCATTGGCAGTCGGCTGGCGTATTTACAGATTTATGAGGGCGATCGCAATCGCAGCCTGGCCGATACCAACCGTATTCGACTGGTGCCCCAGGCTCCCGAGCGAGGCAAGATTTTGGACAGCCGCGGACGGGTATTAGCGGATAACCGTTTGGCGTTTTCTCTCGCCGCTTGGCCCATTGCGCGATCGCCCCAGGAATGGCGCACGTTAATTCCCACCCTGTCGCGAATTTTAGACATTCCCACGGCAGAACTGTACCAGCGCGTTGAATCAGCAGGCTATCGATCCACTAGGCTGCTGCGGCTGGCGCGGGACATTAGCCCCCAGCAAATGACGGCGCTGGTGGAGTTGCAAAGTGCTGAGGCGGGGCTAGAAATTATTAAGGAAAGCGCTCGGGTCTATCCCTATGGCGACCTGGGACGATCCACGGTGGGCACGGTGCGGGAAGCTCAAACGGTGGATGTGCTCGACGATGATCCGGAGAAAGTTCGCCTGGGGGATTGGCTGGGGGTGACTGGCGTCGAGGCCGCCCTGAACAATCGGCTTAAGGGGGTTTGGGGGGCACGCCAGGTGGAGATGGGAGAGAAACCCGGTGAAGAGGCGCGACCGTTGGCAGGGCGTGATTCCCAGGCGGGGGAAACGGTGCAGCTAACCTTGGATGCGCGGGTTCAGCAGGATGCGGAGACCCTGTTAAGGAACCGCACCGGCGCTTTGGTGATTCTCCACGCGGAAACGGGTAAGGTCATCAGCTTGGTCAGCAGCCATCAAGAAATCGCGGCGCCAGATACGGAAGCAAAGGCTGAAGAATTACAAGGGTTTGAGAGGTTACAAGACTCTGAGGAGTTACAAGACTCTGAAGGGTCAGCAGAAAGCGCAGAAGCGACAACTCAAGATCTTTCCAAGAATCATTCAACTAACAATCATTCAACTAACAATGATTCAACTAAAGCTCCCCATCTAGCCTTGCAAGGTCAGGTGCCAGGATCGTTGTTTGAGCTGGTGACGGCGACGGCGGCGCTGGAGTCAGGAAATTTTACGCCGACGCGATCACTGCGAGTGCGACCGTGGCAGCGAGTGGGCGGGGTATTGTTTGGCGATCGCTACCAGTCAAGTTCAAGAAATTTGACCCTTCAGGCGGCAATTCAGCGCCAGGACCCGATTCTTAGCGAAGCTCTATTTGAGCAAGTCGCCCTAACCATGGGCACCGCCGAGGCAATTACCTGGGCACGAAAGCTAGGGCTGGGTCAGCGAACGGGAATCGAGCTTACCCCAGAGGAGTCGGTGCCTTTAGCCCTAGAGCAGTTGTGGAAGCAAGAGTCGGAGCAAGAACGATGGTTTGTGGGGGACGGGGTTAATTTGGCGCTGGGGCGAGGCAAGTTGCAGGTGTCGCCGTTGCAAATGGCGGTGTTTGTGGGGCTGCTGGTTAACGGTGGCTACCGGGTGCAGCCCCACTTAGTGGACGATGCAACGCCCATGGCAGCGCGGCAGTTTGTGGGATTAAAAACCAGTACCCTGCGATCGCTCCAACGTGGCTTTGTAGAAACCCCCATGGAAGCTGCAGCAGAATCAGACTCATCACCCTTGGGAGAAGAAAATCGAGACAGCACCGCAGAGAAGGTGGTAAACAGTACCCTGCCCACCTTAGCTAGCCGTAGTAGCACCGTAGTTTTGCCGAACGGTGAAAATTGGCATTGGGTGGCTGCCTATGCCCCAGCGCGATCGCCCCAATATATCGCCGTGGCTTTGGTGAGCGACGACACCGCAGGCAATGGGGATGCCGCTGGGGGCGATCGCTCCCCTAGTTCAGGATTAACCCTGGCCAAAAACCTAGTGCAGAAGGGGCTATGGGAAAGCTTAGATCCCTACGGCGCTAATACTCGCCTAGAGCTCGCAGTACCCAAAATCGACAGCCCACCGCCGGTGGATGTGCCCATTCCTGAGCAATCACTTCCAGATCCCACCCAGTTGCCTGCCGAGTCGCTGCCCAACCGCTAGAGGCTGTCACTATTCAAGCCTTATTGTCTTTGAACTCAGTGTCTTGGACCTCAGTGTCTTTGGCGATAAGGGTTCTAGCCCTGATTTTTTTGTTTTGAAAGGGCGTGTACTGCCCATTGCATAAAGCCTCTGGCACCTAATCGATGACATGCCCCTAAAGCGGCATCTTAATTTGATCACCTGAGGTTAATTAATGAACTTAACTGGGGCAGCGAAAATTAAAGGATTTGGCGATCATGCCATTAGAATCTAGGCAAACGTAGAAATCGGGAGATGGACCGTGGTCTTTCCCTTGCCAGCCATTGTTATCCAGCTTGTGCTTTTATTTACCGGATCTGCCATTCAGGCGCAGGTCTATAACCGCCGTGGGGACATGAACCGCCGACGGAGCATTGAATATTCCTTCGCCTTGGAATTATTGATGATTTGCCTGGGATGGATACTCTTTTTAAGCTTGCTGCGCTTCGCCCCGGATCGGGTGGAAATAGGAATTAAGGCCTTTGTGGTAGAAGGACGCTGGTCCGATGCCCTCAATTTTCCTGTGTTAATTGCCATCCCGCTGGTTTTCTTCGTCGGTCTAGAAGTTAAAGGTTTGGCCGTACGAATCCTAGACTTTTGGCTGTCCTACACGGGCGAATTATTGGAAGGTGAGGAGCTGCCAATCCCCCCCGCAGAGCAAGAGCCAGGCACTGAGCAGTTTAATAAAACTCGCATTCAGATCTTTGTTAATCGCTATCAGCGACTTCAGGAAAGTTTGACCCAGGAGGTGATTTTCCTGGGACATGCCGCTAGCTCCATTGCCTGTGTGGTTATCTTCGGATTTCAGGCGTTGGCGATCGCTTTCTTAAAAGCTCAATAAAAGCTGATAAAAACCAGGAAAGCCGTTTCCAAAAATATTAGAAAAACAATCATCAAATTCACCAAGACTCCTTCAAGTAACTTCCATTAACTCCTAATTTCTACCGGCGAAATTCAGCATCCAACCACCATGTTTAGTCAGATTTTTGGCGATCTTTGGTCCACCTTAAAGCCCCCCAAAGTATTCTCTTGGCAAACCCTATTGCTGGCGAGCTTTGTGTTGTGGGGGGCCTCCTTTGTAGTGGGATATTTCAATCCAGGGCAACAGCAATCTCTGTCAACCTGGGGGCTATCCCTCCTAACTTTAGGCGGGATTTTTTGGGCGATTGATCAAAAGCCCATCACTATTCTCGGCATTTCTATGGGACCGTGGATGGCATCAATTTTAGTGAGCACTTTTATTTATCGCTATCTCAACCAAGTTAACGGTATGGACGAGCGACAGGCGTTGCATACCGCCACGGTGGTATGGCCGCTAATCGCTGCATTACTAAAGATTATTCCTGACTTAGTTCGCACCAAACCTCGCCTGGGTCTTGCCGTAAAACCGGTTCACCGCACCGGGTTGGCAATATTTATCATGGTCCACATTATGATGACCTACTGGATTCACTTTGGCTTTGTGGCTCAGGATTGGGCCAATGAGCTGCAGTTGGCTGGAGATGTGTCAGAACTCTATAAAAATAGTCTATTTGTTGTATCCCTTGATTTGTTTTAGGCGCTTTCCCAAGGGATATTGATCTCTAATTCGTCTAAATTGATTTGTTTAAAGTAAAAGGGGTCTCAAGTAGGAGGAAAGAATGGATCGAATTTGCGCACGAATTGCCCGATCGCCTGGATTCCAGCGATTAGTTTTAGGTGCCATTGTGCTTGCAATTGCGATCGCTGGCTTAGAGACCGATCCTTGGATAATGGACCATGGCAAGGTGGTCACCCACGTCATAGACAAGATTATTTTGCTGATCTTCACGGTGGAGGCTGCGGTCAAAATCTTGGCGGAAGGGCGACAACCGTGGCGATACTTTAAAGACCCGTGGAATAGCTTTGATTTTCTGATTTTGGCTTGTTTACTGCTGCCATTTTGGGGCAGCTTTTTTGCCCTATTTCGAGTGGGACGACTGTTGCGAATTTTGCGGGTGGTGACCACTTTTCCCCGCCTACGGCTTTTAATTTCAACTTTGCTGCAAAGTTTGCCGTCTATGGGTTACCTTCTGCTGCTTTTGGGGCTTTTATTTTACGTTTATGGCATAGCGGGAACGTTTTTATTTCGGGCTAATGATCCCGTTAATTTTGGTAGCTTAATACCGGCGGTTTTGTCCCTGTTTACGGTGGTTACGCTGGAAGGTTGGACCACGGTTATGTATACCCAAATGTACGGCTGTGATCGCTTCGGCTACGACAGTTTTCCAGAATTATGTACGGCGCCCGACCAGTTTCCTATCATTGCGCCAATCTTTTTCCTGAGCTTTGTTTTGATTGGAGCGCTGGTGATTTTAAACCTATTTGTGGGCGTTATTATCAGCAGCATGATGAACAGTATTGATGAGATGGAAGGGACGGAAGGGATGAATTCTGACAATAACTCCGCCGCAAAATCTCCCAATGTAGAACTATCCCTGAGGAGTCAAATTCAGGGACTTGAGGGGCAACTCCACTCAATTCAAGGTCAGCTTCAAGATTTGACCCAAGCGCTACAAAATAAACCTGGTCAGTCAGATTAATATCGTCCTGCTTCGCAGTCTAATTCGAGTTCTGAAAATCTCGGAAAATCGAGTGTTTGGAAGTATGGTCAGTTCGATATGGTCAGTTCGATAAAAAACAGAGCAATGTTGAGTCACGCAATAAAGCGGAATCTTCGCTATGGGCTTTGCCAACCCTTCGCAAACGGTGCCCCTCAGCGATCGCTGACTGTGCTGCTGATTCAAAAGTATGAAAAAGCGAGCACAGGGCAGTACTCGTAAATTGCGGAAGCTGTTGAATAATGCCTACTTTCGAAACACTTCAGTTTAGACAACTAAACCATTTCAGGGGTTCGATTTGCCGCCTCTAGCACTGCCTGACGGGCCCAGCGATCGCTCGCCAAAATATCATCCAGGCTAGGGTTTTCTTTGTTGTCACTGCGGTGGCGATCACACACCGTTTCAATCACCTTGGCAATATCTAAATAGCCAATTTTTTCATCCAAGAACAGTGCCACCGCCTGCTCGTTCGCGGCATTTAACACCGCCGGCATAGATCCCCCAGCCCGACCAGCAGCGTAGGCGAGATCCATACAGGGGTACTTGACGCGATCAGGCTCCCGGAACGTCAAGTCACCGGATTTCACCAAATCCAACTGGGGCCAATCGGTATAAATCCGCTCAGGATAGGACAGGGTGTAGAGGATAGGCAAGCGCATATCGGGCCAGCCCAACTGAGCCAACACCGACGTATCCTGAAGTTCAATTAGGGAATGGATAATGCTTTGGGGGTGGATCACAATATCAATATGGTCGTAGTCCACACCGAATAGGAAGTGGGCTTCAATGACCTCCAGCCCTTTGTTCATCAAGGTTGCCGAATCCACGGTAATTTTGCGCCCCATGGACCAGTTGGGGTGCTTGAGGGCATCAGCCACCTTAACGTCCGGCAGCTTTTCCACGGGCCAATCGCGGAAAGCTCCCCCCGACGCCGTCAACAAAATCCGCCGCAGCCCCCCGTCGGGTACCCCCTGCAAACACTGGAAAATGGCGGAGTGTTCCGAATCTGCTGGCAGTAGCTGCACCCCGTGTTTTTCAATCAAAGGCAGCACCACCGGTCCCCCGGCAATTAACGTTTCCTTGTTTGCCAGGGCAATATCTTTTCCAGCTTTAATGGCAGCAATCGTGGGCAGCAGTCCGGCGCAACCCACAATGCCAGTGACCACCACTTCTGCATCACCGTAAGCGGCCACCTCAACAATGCCTGCTTCCCCAGCCACCAGCTTGGGCTGTACTGGCGCGTCGGCGATCGCCTCCCGCAGCTCTTCCAATTTGGTTTCATCCCGCAACGCCACAATTTCCGGCTGGAATTGTCGCACCTGCTCTGCCAGCAACGTCACATTTCGCCCGGTGGCTAACCCCACCACTCGAAACCGGTCAGGATACTGCTGCACAATATCCAACGTTTGGGTGCCAATGGAGCCGGTCGAGCCGAGCAGGGTAATTGCTTTCACGATGTTTGATTTTTGGGAGGTTTGAAGCTTGTGGCAACGAAATGCTACGCCGGTCGCTACCAATTGTTGGTAATCATAGTACGACCTGCGATCGCCCCAACAAACCCTATCGTCTTAAAAAGCTCGGCTTCAATATTTTGCCCCAGCAGAAATCAACGAGGTTCTATTCAATTTCTAATAACCTTTCTTCCAACCTAAGCCTATCTAGAATTGTTCAACAATGACTGATGACTGATATTTTTCGGACTGTAATATTTATACCTATTTACGCCCACTCACGACAACTCAAAAACTGAATCCACTAATCAACCAAAAACTAATCAATCAAAAACTAATCAATCAAAAACTAATCAACAACAAACTGATGATTAAACACTGACTTTCGCTGGGTTGTGGTGATAGACGCTGGGTACTTTTCCGGGGACTCATCTGGGGAGGCTCCAGGCGTGTCCATCGAGTTATTTCCGCCGGGATTGAAACCGGGAGAGCAAGTGTTTAGGAAGTCACAAGGCTCAGGAGACGTGCTGTGACGATCGCCTCGAATCGCTGCCGGATTTAGTGCAATTAGTCCTATAACCATCAAAACTGCGGTTACTAAAGCGTTAAAAGCATCGCGATTCATAGGACGTTCTCCTGATGATTAAACCGACTTCACAGGGACTAAAAATAAAGCCGAAACCAGCGGTTTATAATTCACTGTCCCTAAGGGGAAGAAAACATTGCCGTACACACTCTTTCGTCGATTGAGTATCCGTTGAGTGTCTTGCTTTATGACACTTGGCTAATGGTCCCTGTCGGTGGAAAAACTCCTGGTCACCAGGTTAAGAGTGCTCTTAACCTAACAACCTCCCACAGGGGGAAATAAAAAGTTTTAGCGATCGCCCTCAGGAAAACATATGAAGTTTTAGCGATCGCCCGACAAAAACTAAACCTAATGACCGTTTTCAATTCCTCAAGTTCCACCTTTGCGGCGACTTGACAGCAACTTAATCAAAGAAACCTCCGCCTGTGAATGTGGCTAAAGTGTTTAACAATAAAGGTGCACTATTCGCTCAGCTCAAAAGCCCTGCGCGATGGAAAGCATCGCATTCTGGGCAAAAGTAGCTACAAACCTGACTAAGCAAGGCTTTGAACGTTGGTTTACTGACAGCAATTTACTGACAGCAATTTACTGTCGGCAACTTACTGACAGCTTTTGACCAAAGTCGTTTTCCCGAAGTTCTTTTCTGTTTTTACGTACCTATGGCTCCCCTACCCGGTCCTTCTGATCCTTTATCTGGCGATCGCTCTCCCCTGGACCCTCCCAACGATCTGAAAGCCGATTTTCTACAGCGATACGGCACCCCCGTTGAACCGCCCAAGTCAGTAAGCCCCGCCGCTAAGAAGCTGCTGAACAAGGTGTTTGTTTGGGTGTTGTTGATTGGTATCGCGGTGGGAGGGCTAGTGTCCGTGGGGATTGCGATCGCCCTACAGCGCGCTGGACTTTTGGGAGTTCCCGATGCGTCCGATGCACCTGCCCAGGTGATGCCCTCTGATTCTCCTTAACGTGCGCAGTTAGTTGCCTTCCGCAAGCTGCTTTCGGAGCACGTTGAAAGAGTGGGTTACGGAGGCTGCTTGCAAGGGGGGCGAGAAAGGTATTTGCCCTAAGGAATCCCGCGGCCTCCATAAACAAGCCCTGGAAAAGATGTAAAAAAGCCTAAGGGCGAAGGAAGTCGTGGGTTAATTTTAGGTAAAGCTTTAGTGAAAAAACCTTCTAGAGAGGGCAATTTGCATTTTTGAATTGTTATTGTCAAAGAAGTTAAAGCCGCTAAGAAATTCACTTTGTGATTAAAAAAAGAGTCTGCAAGGCATTGATAATAAAATGGCTTAAAACTCCTAAGACCCCGGTCATTAGAGGGACTTAAAGGGTATTCCTGATTTTCACTACATGAGATGTTGCTGTCGTGTGATTTTATTAAACAACAATAACTTCTGAAAAATATTTGCTTCAAACGGGAGCTGAACGAACGGATTAGGAGTTCCCAACAAAAAATTCCAAGCCTAGGTTTGAAATGCCAAAAAATGGGCACAACATTATAGGATGGGTCAGAAATCCTAAACCCGTACCGCGAAGGGAAGTTATTGATGCTGGCCACCAATGCGATCGCCCAAACTCCACCGTCCATGCTGTCACGTGCCAATCGCGTTTTGGTGGTGGAAGATGAAGAACTGATTCGCGATATGGTGGCTAGCGCTCTACGAGATGAAGGGTATGAGGTAACTACGGCAGCGGATGGAGCCACAGCCCTGCGATTACTTCAGCTCAATATGGCAGCCACTGCTGATTGCGATTACGACCTCATCATTCTTGACCTTATGCTGCCCCAGTTCAACGGTCTTGATCTGTGCCGTTTGTTACGCCAACGTCAAAATCCCGTGCCCATTTTGATGCTGAGCGCCAAAGCCAGTGAGGCGGATCGGGTAACCGGGCTGGAGCTGGGAGCCGATGATTATTTAACGAAGCCTTTTAGTCTGCGGGAATTGGTGGCCCGGTGTCGCGCCATGTCTCGGCGGATGCAGTTTGGTCAGGTGCCTTCTCAGGAGCGGCTTCAGTATGAGGAGCTGGTGCTGTATCCCCAGGAATGTCGGGTCACAGTACGCGGGGAAGAAGTGAACCTCTCGCCGAAGGAGTTTCGCCTGTTGGAGTTGTTTATGCGTCATCCTCGGCGAGTATGGTCTCGGGAGCAACTGCTAGAGAAAATTTGGGGCATTGATTTTATTGGCGACAGCAAAACGGTGGATGTGCATATTCGCTGGCTCCGGGAAAAGGTGGAAGTGGACCCCAGCAAGCCAGTTTATATTGTGACGATTCGAGGGTTTGGCTATCGATTGGGCTAGTGCGTTAGGAGGGTTAGGCGTTGGGCTGGCTGCTGCGGGGGTTTACCGGTGGCGGTTGCGCAGTGATGTGCTGAAGGCGATCGCCACCCTCGATGCCGACAGTCGTGGCATTGATTTACCCCTAAGGTCCCTGCTGCGGCGGTCCATATCACGCTCCCAGCGCATCGTGGAACAGCGGGTGAGGGAGCTATCGGCTTGGCAGAATATTGCCCAGGAGCTGCCCTTCGCTGTGCTATGGCTTGGCGAAGACGACACAGTGCTGTGGTGTAATGGGGCGGCTCAAAGGCTGTTTAATCTGTTACCGGAGCAGCTGGGGCAAGGGCTGAGCTTGGTGGAGCTGGTACGCTCCTACGATTTAGATTGTCTGGTGCAAGAAACCCGCCAGTGTGGCTACAATCGCCGTCGAGAATGGACCTTTGACCCGATTACGTCCCTCCACACCCGCGTTGGCGGTGATTCATTTCAGTTTGCCCAGTTTCAGCCCCAGCCTAAGGATCTACTCCATAAAACTCCCATTGCCCTGCGGGGAACCGGTATCGCCATGGACGATGGACAGGTGGCTGTGGTGCTGGAAAATCGCCAAAGCTATCAGGACCTGCGGGAAAGCCGCGATCGCCTCACCAATGACCTAGCTCACGAACTGCGCACGCCCCTAACGTCCATTCAGCTAGTATTTGAAGCCCTTCAGGGGCAACTGGAGCCGCCCCACAGCCAGTGGGTTTCCCGTGCCATTCCCGAGGTGCGCCGGCTGGTCACCTTCGTGCAAGATTGGCTTTCCCTGAGTCAAATGGAAAAATCCAACCAGGTGTCTCTAAGCTTGGAGCCGTTGGATATTCGCGAACTTTTAATTACCGTGTGGCAGGCCTTGAGTCCCCTGGGCGATCGCAAGGGTATCCAATGCCAACTCAATGAAACGTCGCCCCTGTGGCTGTTGGGAGATCCCTATCGCCTGCATCGCCTCTTTCAAAACCTAATTGACAATGCTATTAAGTTCAGCCCCCCCAACAGTGCTATTCGCATTAACCTCCACTTAATTCAAACGGCAGCCCTTAACGTTCTGCCTAATCGCCCCATTCAGCCCCGCACCGACTGTTTAGCTCTTAACATTGATACTTTTGACCCGGAGGAGTGGGGGGGACGCAGCGATGCCCATTCCCTGCGCCTGTGGGTGATTGTGGACATTATTGACGGGGGACAGGGGTTTAAGCCAGGGGAGCTGCCTCGCGCCTTTGATCGCTTATATCGTGGGGATCCGTCCCGGGAGCGATCGCCGGAAACCAGTGAAGATGAGCAGCTAATTGTTAACGTTGACGGGGAAAAAGCACCGGTCAGTGCCGGCGGTGGGCTGGGACTAGCGATCGCCCGACGCATTGCGATCGCCCACGGCGGCAGCATTATCGCCGCCAACAATCCAGAAACCCAAGGGGCCTGGCTACAGGTCCGCCTCCCCTATCGCTGCAAAGCTGACGAAGATCACTAGGGGCTGTGCTCCGTTAAACTTCAACCCCAATAAGAACGAAATCTGAATGGTGATAGCTGGGCATAACCCAGTTTCCAGTGCTCAGCTAATAGTTTAGTTCGACTTGATCTTCGATTTAATTAGGGGGGCTAACCCATCGCACCTGAATCGAATCCACTCCCATTGGCACGGACTGTTGATACCAACACTCTGTATCAACAGTCCGTGTCACGGAACAAGCTTCAATAATCTTTCTGCTGATCTTAATTTTCTTTTAAGACATATGAGTTAAAACGTACACAGTGCCGTGGAATACCGCGTATTGATGCTTTGAGTGAGCCCTTAATCTCAATAAATCTGTTACTATCAACAAACAATTCATGCAAATTAATTTGCACTAAGTTTCTCAGTTCTTAAAAAGAGTTTTTCTGATTTCCCTTATTTTTATTGCCTTTACCATCGAGGTATTTTCTAAATAAAACTCTTACTCTTTGTTCCTTGTGCAGGCAATGGAATGTTGGCTTTACAGGTTCAGACATCAAAAACTGTTGATAGTTAACTCTCGCGAACCCTGTCAAAGTAAGGATTGATCGGTGAACTGACTAGGTGAGCTTGCGAAAATTGGAACTTGGTTTTGCGGACAGTAAGCGTAATTTTTACGGTGATTTTGGTTGGGTTGGAATAAACAGGTGATTTCTTTCCTTTATTTTTTCCTATGAAGAAAAAGGTAAGCAACCCTACAGAACTACCAGAAAAACTTATTAAACTCTGACTGTTCAGTTCAAGAACACAAATAAAAAGTAAACCATTCCTATGGTTGCAACTAACTCTTCCCCCCAAACTAGCGCCCCAAACTCCTCCGCTCCATCGTCAGCCATTGAGCGCAAAATTCGGCGGTTGGGGCAAGATGTGCTGCGGATGGGAGCCATGGTGGAAACATCCTTTCGCTATAGCCAGGATGTGCTATTCCGGCGGGAATTATCGGCGGTAACGGCGATCGCCGAACTGGAAAAGCAAATTGATGAGTACTACCGTCAAATCGAGGCGGATTGCGTATTGACGATGACTCTCAATGCGCCGGTGGCTGAAGACTGTCGCTGGCTAAGTGCCCTAATGCAGCTAATTCGGGATTTGGAACGCATCGGCGACTATGCGGAGGATTTAGCAGAAATTGGGGTCAGGCTCTTTGCCTACCCGGTGCCGGAACTGTTGCCAGAAATCGAAAGCATGGCGCGGGATACGCAGATGATGCTAGCCATGAGTTTATCAGCGTTGGTGACGCCCAATCCTGATGCGGGAGAGCAGCTGAAGGCTCAGGATAATTCCGTGGACGACGCTTACGATGAGCTGTACGGGAAGCTGGCAGGACAGCAGAACGTGCCGGGAGCTGTGGAGCCGACGGTGTTAATGGTGCTGGCTATTCGTCACTTAGAGCGTATGGCAGATCACGCTACTAATATTGCCCAGCGCACTTCCTATATCGTCACGGGGCAGCGTGGCTAAAGGAAGATCTACGGCGGCAAAGTTTTACACGGACGAAATTTCCTGTGCACTTTCTCGTTTCAAATGCTTTTTAAACGTCCAGCGTGTGTGAAGCCATCAACATTCATCTACTAAGTATCTTTAGCTCTACGGAATAGTTTCAGCTTATTGGTTTAAGATACTGGGCTATTGGCACGAGGTAGACGCAGGCGGAGGCTCCGTGGGTATCGTCGTTGAAAATGTATCAAAGCAGTTTGGGGATTTCCAAGCCGTTGATGACGTGAGCTTGACCATTGAATCAGGTTCACTCGTGGCGTTGCTGGGATCATCGGGGTCGGGCAAGTCCACATTGTTGCGGCTGGTGGCTGGGTTGGAAACGCCGGACCAGGGTCGAATTTTGTTGACGGGAAAGGATGCTACCCATCAAACAGTGCAGGAGCGGCGCATTGGATTTGTGTTCCAGCACTATGCCCTGTTCAAGCATATGACCGTGCGCCAAAATATTGCATTTGGGTTGGATATTCGCAAGGAGAAGAAGGAAAAGATTCGCGATCGCGTTGAAGAATTATTAGACCTAATCCAGCTATCGGGGCTAGGCAATCGTTATCCGTCCCAGCTTTCGGGCGGTCAACGGCAGCGGGTGGCTTTGGCACGGGCGTTGGCCGTCGAGCCTAAGGTGCTGCTGTTGGATGAACCTTTTGGGGCGCTGGACGCACGGGTGCGGAAGGATCTGCGGGCATGGCTGCGACGGCTCCACGACGAGGTGCATGTGACCACCGTATTTGTGACCCATGATCGCGAGGAAGCGATGGAAGTGGCAGACGAAATCGCCATTATGAACAAGGGCAAAGTGGAGCAGGTGGGACGACCAGGGGATATTTACGATCATCCCGCCACGCCGTTTGTGATGCAGTTTATTGGTCCCGTTAACGTGCTGCCGGGGACCTCGCGCATTTTTGACGGTCAAGGGAATGGGGATCATCGCAATGAGCCGGAGGTGTTCCTGCGTCCCCATGACGTGCTGGTGGAGCTTTATCCTGACAGCGCCACAACCCCTGCTCGGGTCAATCGATTAATTCACTTAGGCTGGGAAATTCAGGCAGAATTAGCCCTTGATGACGGGCAAGTGGTGACGGCGCATTTAACGCGCGATCGCTTTGACGAACTGGATCTAAAGCCCCAGCAGCGAGTCTTTGTGAAGCCCCGTGGCGTCAATGCTTTCCCCCTCCACTATTCTATTTAGCGGTAGATTCCATTTCGCGGTAGATATTTCATTTGCCTACGGTCCGCTGCTTTGCCTATCGTCAGCCTACCCACATTTTTCCCATGGCTAAACATGCCCAGTCAGAATCGAGCGATCGCCGCCCTGAACCTGTGCCGAAGGGGCAGATGCCGGACCTTTCCACAGAGGTGGTGTGGGGAATTATCAACGACACCGTTACGGACGAAATTGCCCATCAGCTAGTGTGGGACGCCTTGGGGTACCGCTGGGATGGTGCTGCCCAACGCTGGGACGCGAGCCAAGTTTCTGAGCCGTGGGGCGAAAGCTATCCGGAGCCGCCACTCTTTATTGACAGCCGTCCCGCCACCGTAAAACTTACCCGATCCATTCCTAAAGTCAATAAAAAGCTATTGATGGATGAGCTGGGATTTAAAGGGTACAAAGTCAACGAATTAACCCCTCGAAAAACCCGCCGAGCCACCATTGCCAATTGGCTGCTGGGACATTTGCGATCGCAAGGCAAATTTTAGCCCTAAAAACTCTCATCGCAAGCCCCAGTAACGTAATAATTCTAGTCAGTCATTCCAGGCAATAATTCCCCATTGAAACCATCACAATCAAAATTCAAAGTAAGCCTCTAAAACCATGCCTTTAATTAAAATTCAAACCTCCCTTCTTTCTCCAAGCGCCCCCGAAGTTAACGCCTTGCTTAAAAAGCTATCGGCGGAACTTTCCCAACAGCTTGGTAAATCAGAAGCCTACGTCATGACCTCTTTTACCTCAGGCGTTCCTATGACCTTTGGGGGAAGCGCTGACGAACCCACCTGTTTTGTGGAGATTAAAAACATTGGCACCATGACGCCCACCCAAACCCAAATAATGAGCCAGACTTTCTGTCAGCATTTAGAGTCAGAACTGGGAATTGCTAAACAGCGCACCTACATTGAATTTGCCGATGCTGAGCGCCACCTATGGGGCTGGAATGGCAAAACGTTTGCATAATAGCTTTAATTCGATTTTCCCCTTTCAGAACGTGTTTTTGTGCTTAGGTTTTTGTGCCTAAGCATTTTTCGTTGGACGCCAAATGCTTTATCTAAGTTGACATTTTCCAATGCTTTTTAATGTTCAAGACTGTATTTCCTTCCGAGCAATGTCATTTAGTTAAAAAAGGCAACGGCGCCAAGTTTCGAAGGGATGGACTGTTTAACCTATTAGGACAGCCATCTTTTGAATGACACATTTAATGAGGCGTTGAGCAAGACATCTAAATTGGGTAAGGCGTCACGGCGAAAGGGCGAATTCTGTGGAAAAAATCGTGAAAAAACTGCACTCCTTTCCCGTCTAAGTGTGGCAAATAAGTTGACAAATGCTGGGGATAAAAACTAGCGGATAGGAGAAGTCGATTATGAAGCAATCAGAAGTAAATCAAGGACACCTAGAGGGATTTGCAGAATTTCAACCGTCACCGCCCCTATCAGCCTTAGGTCCTTGGAAGGCGATCGCCATACTAGTCTTGTCCCTGTGGATAGGAGGTAGCTTGGTTTTGGACTTGGTGGTGATGCCCAGTTTGTACTGGGCGGGAATGATGGCAGATCCGGGATTTATGGACGCAGGCGCAGTGCTGTTTGGCACCTTTAATCGAGTGGAATTATTGTTGGCTGGAACCACACTGGCTGGACTGTTGGCCGCTTCATATTTGCAAGAATTTTCTCCCAGGCTGCAGCACTGGACCGTTGTCCTCGGTGGGGTTTTGTTGGCAGTGGTTTTGGTGGACACCTATGGCTTGACGCCCCATATGGTTAGCCTGGGGGCAACATTAAATTGGCCCACGTTGGCGTCAACAGTACCTGAAGGGATGAACCAGCTTCATGGTGCTTATTTCGCCTTAGAAATGGTGAAGTTGTTAACAGGAGCTTTGGTATTGGGGCTGTGTGTCCGCGATCGCCGCAGCCCCTTTTCCACCGTTCGTTAGAGCCGCAGGCAAATATTGGCGGAATCTTCGGTGAGATCTTTTCACATAGCTCGCCAGTGTTTGTCAGGAAAATCGCTAACTTATTAGCACTAATAAGTTAGCGATCGCTGCCGTTGTTATTGCGCAGCAGGTGCTCTAAGCCGTGAGGGGCGATCGCTACGCCTTGATTACGCCCCCTTTCCTTTGCCTGGTATAAAGCCTGGTCTGCCCGCTGAATAATGCTGTCCAGATTAATATCTTTCGCTCCACAGCTTGTAATGCCAACGCTAAGGGTAGTGTAAGGATAAACCTGGTCCTCAGGGGGAGTCTTGACGAGGTCTTCAATGGTGGCGCGAAGACGTTCTGCCACAGTTTCTGCCGACTTTAACCTGGTTTCTGGCAGCAGTACAACGAACTCTTCCCCTCCCCATCGCCCAAAGAAATCCTGTTGCCGCAGTTTGCTTTTTATCGCTTTAATCGTGGTAACTAGAACCTGATCGCCTGCGTGGTGACCATAAGTATCGTTGACGCTTTTGAAGTGGTCTAAGTCAATTAGCAAAATGCTAAAAGATGACTCATAGCGTTGCGCCCGCTTAAACTCCTGATTTGCCAAGGTTAGCCAGTGACGACGATTGGCAATTCCCGTTAGGGGGTCGGTTTTTGCCAAGCGCTCTAACTTAGCGATCGCCTGCTTTAGAAGATCGCGGGAGTGCTTTAGCTCCAGGTGATTTTTGACCCGTGCTAATAATTCCGGCGCACTAAAAGGCTTTGTAATGTAGTCAACCGCCCCATAGGCAAAGGCTTCCACCAGGTCTTTTTTGTTATCACTAGCGGTCAGAAAAATTACGGGAATATTATTCGTTTTAGGATTCTCCTTTAACTTCCTACAAACTTCCAAACCTGAAATATCAGGCATTATCAAATCCAGCACAATTAAATCTGGCTGGACCATTGGAATTTGCTCCAGAGCTTGAACCCCGTGGGACGCAAACGTTGTTTCGTAGTTTCCCTGCTCCAGAATTCGCCCCACTAAATTTAAATTTCCCACCGCGTCGTCCACCACCAGCACCAAAAATTGCTGAGGCTGAAACTCTTGAGCACTCAGGTTGTACGACTCAAGGGAATCACTGCCAAGCTCATTACCAGAGTTAGGCGTAGGAGAGTGAAATTCGTTCATGGAGTCGACACAACTAGCTGGGGTGACGGGGAATTTTTAAGGCAAATATGAAATGGGTTTTGTTAATTGTAGTAAACCTGTAGTGAACGGGAAATAGAAATACCTGTAATGGAATAAAAACAGGGCAAAGGCAAAGGCTTTCAAATCAATTAAAGTTAATAAAAATATTTGGAAGGATGGATCCAAATGTGGTTATCCTCTCTTTCTGTCTTTTTCCCTCTGTGTTTAATGCCGAGCTTTGGATTCAAACCTCAAACCAGGGTGAAATCCAAATTGAAACCTAGCGGGTATTTAATACGGGTTTATTTTGGACATTTACACGGGGCACTCCTTCGGAGCGATTATGCCGGTCATATTTTGTACGGGCATACTTAGTGCGGGAATACTTTGTGCGGGCATAAATATTGCTCGAGGGTGGAAGCTTAGGTGCACCCAATAAAGCTGTTTTCAAAAATACGTAAACAAAGGAAAAATAACTCCCTTTGCTGCACTTTCGACAGCAAAGGGAGTAAAAGCCAAAATAATAATCAGACCTTCCGCCAATCGTTAAGCCTTGTTTTGCTCACACTGTTCAAACGATAGATACAAGTCGTTGTCGGGGTTGTAAACGTGACAGTTGTTGGCAATTTCCTTCATCAATTCCAAATTAAACTTGCGCTCACACAGGTATTCGCCCCAGTTTTTACGAAGGCTGTCGTGAGCCTTGCGAAGGTTATAGGACGGAATGGCGACGCAAACATGATGGGGAACGTGAACGTTAATGTCGTGGCACAGCACCTCAACCCACTTGGGGTAGTCACAGTGCACGCTACCGCTCAGTTGGGCTAGGGCTGCGTTCCAATCTTCCGGTTGGCGAAAAGGGATGTGCTCGGCGGTGTGGTGAACGATGGTGAACGTGCTCATCCAAAAATGATAGCCAAGCCAGGGCATCACCCAAAACTTAATCAGTCCCCAGAAGCCCGTGGTGGCAATTAGGGTAGGGAAAAATAATGCTGCCGTGCCAATTACAAGTAAGGATGAGAACTTAATTTGCTGACGAGTTTTGCCTTCAAATTTTGTCCAATCAAAGTGCATTAAAAGCCAGTGGGCGACGGAGCCAACCCACCAGAACCAGCCGCGGATTGCCTTGTAGCCGTTGGCACGGATAGCACCTGCTTCTTCCATTTCTTCAGCGGTGAAGGGCTTCCAGGCGTTGTCTAAATCCATCCGGTTGGTGTTGATGTGATGGGTGTCGTGGAGCACTCGCCAGGCATGGTACGGGTACATCAGAGGCAGGAACGCAATATGACCCACGATGTTGTTGAGTTTTCTGCCTTTGAAAAAGGAGCCGTGACCGCAATCGTGACCGACCACAAAGAAGCCGGTGAGGGCGGTGCCGGTAAAGAACCAGGCGAAAGGCAGAAGGAACCAAGGAGAGTAGGCGATCGCCACATAGCCGATGGCGCTGGCGACGATGCTTAGCACAACTGACGCCCAAGCTTTTTTTGCATCTTTTTTGAAACATTCACGAGGAATGGTGGCGATGACGTCCCGCAATCCAAAACCTGGATCTTTGGGAAATGTTTTAGGGGGGGCAGTGGGCGTCGATACTGTCATGGGTTGTAATCCGTGCAGGTCTTAAACAGAAAAAATATCAGCAAGCGTGGTGGGTTTTGGGAAGGTAAAAAGCCGATCTGGCAAGGCTTAGCCATGCTTTCTACACCAAAATTCACAATACAGCCATTTGACTGTCTGTGGTGGTTGGCTTTGCCTAGGATTCGGCAGATTTTTGCACTGTATTGACTTAATTGGCGATTCATTAAGTCTTCTTGGTGATTGTAGGGGCTGTGGCCCTAGCGCGCCACGATAAACTGGATTATGCTTCCCTAAGACTTTTATGTTTAAGAATTTGTACTTCAAAAACTTGTACTGGAAAATTTTGCATTCAAAGTCGATTTAGTCGTGATCGTTGCCCGTTGGTTACTGAGTTATCAGCATTAGTAATTGGCATCGATCCAAGTTCAAGTTACTTGCAGATATGACCTCCACTGCCGCGATCGCCACCGCCCAGCCCAACAATCAACCTGTCCCCAATCGGTCGGATAGTCAGCCCAGTACCAATGGTCGCTTGCTGCACCAGGGTTGGCCCGGATTGATTGAAGCCTATCGTCGCTATTTGCCAGTGACCGATAGTACCCCTGTGGTGACGTTGCACGAGGGAAATACGCCGTTGATTCCAGTGCCGGCTGTAAGTGATCGCATTGGCAAGGGCGTGAAAGTGTTTGTGAAATACGACGGGCTGAACCCCACCGGCAGCTTCAAAGACCGGGGGATGACCATGGCGGTGACCAAGGCGAAAGAAGAGGGAGCTGAGGCGGTCATTTGTGCCAGCACCGGTAATACTTCTGCCGCCGCTGCTGCATTTGCCAAGCGTGGTCGCATGAAGGCCTTTGTGGTGATTCCCGATGGCTACGTGGCGATGGGTAAGCTTGCCCAGGCGCTGATGTACGGGGCGGAAGTGTTGGCGATTAAAGGAAACTTTGATCGGGCGCTAGCGATGGTGCGGGAAATTTCCGACAAGTATCCCGTTAAGCTGGTGAACTCGGTGAATCCCTATCGATTGCAGGGGCAGAAGACCGGGGCTTTTGAGGTGGTGGATGCCCTGGGGGATGCACCCGATTGGCTGTGTATTCCTGTGGGAAATGCGGGAAATATTACGGCGTACTGGATGGGTTTTTGTGAGTATCACCAGGAAGGGCGCTGCGGTAAGTTGCCCCGAATGATGGGCTTCCAGGCGGCGGGTTCGGCTCCAATGGTGGCGGGGCATCCCATCGAAAATCCCGAAACTATCGCAACTGCTATCCGTATTGGTAATCCCGCTAGCTATGACAAGGCGATCGCCGTTCGGGAAGCTAGCCAAGGTGCATTTAACTCCGTTACCGACGAAGAAATTTTGGATGCTTACAAGATTCTGGCGGGCGAAGAGGGGGTTTTCTGTGAACCTGCCAGCGCCGCTTCCGTTGCCGGTTTATTGAAGGTGAAAGATGAGGTGCCTGCCAACGCCAAGATTGTGTGCGTGCTCACTGGTAATGGTTTGAAAGATCCTCAAACGGCGATCGACAGTTCTAGCAATGCTAATTATCATCAGGGATTAGAGGCAGACTTAGAGACTGTTGCCAAAGTAATGGGCTTCTAGATGAGCGCGAATAATGCGGCTGAATTTCCGAGCATGCCTGAGGATGTCAAAGCCGCTCATCAGTTTTCTATCCGACACCGACCGCAACTTCTAGAAAGTGATTGGTGTGGTTGTTTCTATTGCTGCAAAATTTTTAATCCGTCGGCAATTGATCGGTGGATTGATGAACCCGACGGCGGCGAAACGGCACTATGTCCTTACTGTGGCATTGATTCGGTGATTGGCGATCGCTCAGGATTTCCCATCACCTTGGAGTTTATGCAAAAAATGCACCAGCACTGGTTTTGAAGTCGAAACCCTTAGAAACGTGAGATGATAGGCAGCATTATTGTTAACCTGTCACTCCTGTGCCTACTTCAAAATTGCAGCTTGGTCCTTGGCATCGTTGCTTCAAACTTTCCCTGTTTCCAGCTTCCGTCTTACTTTCCACTTTCTCAATTCCGGTGGGCGGCGGCGACGGAGCATGGGCGATCGCTAACAATAAATATCAAGTGAGCAATGCGCGGGAAGCGGTGGTGATCGCCGCTTGCAACACCACTGGGGGCGATCGCTACCGTTATATTCGGGGAGAAGTGTCCAATCGCACCGGGGAAAAAGTGAGCAATATCGTGGTGCGGTACCAGGTGGTGGAAAAGCGTCGGGGGGGATCTATGCGAGTGGCGCGGCGGTCTGGTTTGCGTGTAAAAGAGTCGCAGTTAGAAAGTCGGGGCGTGGGGGAATTTGATGGCAATAATAATCAGTTTAATATTCCCGACGGCATTGCAGAGGTGCTGAGTGTGGAGTGGCGTGACGCTAATGGACGGGCAGCTCAGTATAAGTATCCCAGGGCGCGTCGCTGTCGTTTCCGCACTTTTTCTAATTACGATTACTATCGCGATTGACGAAAGATACTAGCCGCCAGATTTAGATTTTCCTAGCAATCTTTCCCGTAGCTTTTTGATGCGATCGCGATATTTAGCTGCCTCTTCAAACTCCAATTCCTTAGCCGCTTCTTTCATTTGAGCTTCTAATTTTTCAATCAAAGTTGGAATTTCTGCCAGGTCTAAATCGTAGGATTTTTCGTACACTTCCTCTAATTCTTGAGAATTTAATCGGCGAGAAATATCCAAAAATTCTAAGATTGAGTTGGACTGTTTACGGATAATTGGCTTCGGCGTAATGCCATGTTTTTCGTTATAGGCGTGCTGGATTTTACGACGACGCTCTGTTTCTGTAATCGCCCGGTCCATGCTGTCGGTAAGGCGATCAGCATACAAAATCGCTTGACCGTTGACGTGTCGTGCTGCCCGCCCGATTGTTTGGATTAGCGATCGCTCCGCCCGCAGAAACCCTTCTTTATCCGCATCCAAAATTGCCACCAGTGAAACCTCTGGCAAATCCAATCCCTCCCGCAAAAGGTTGACTCCAATTAATACATCAAACTCTCCCCTTCGGAGAGACTGTAAAATTTCGATGCGTTCAATGGACTGAATTTCTGAGTGTAAATAGCGAACTTTGACTTTACGCTCTAGGAAGTATTCCGATAAATCCTCTGCCATTCGCTTCGTCAAAGTGGTTACCAAAACCCGTTCTTGACGGTCTACCCTAGTAATAATTTCTGATAATAAATCGTCCACTTGACCTTCTGTGGGGCGCACAAACACCTCGGGATCTAATACTCCCGTTGGACGAATAACTTGCTCTACAACGCTGTCAGGTGATTGCTCAATTTCCCAATTACCGGGGGTCGCCGAAACGAAAATACACTGGTTATTTTTAGTCCAAAATTCGTCAGATTTCAGAGGGCGATTATCAGCGGCAGAAGGCAAGCGAAAACCGTGATCAATGAGTACTTTCTTGCGAGCTTGGTCGCCGTTATACATTCCTCGAATCTGAGGCACTGTGACGTGGGACTCATCCAGAATCAACAGCCAATCCTTTGGGAAATAATCCACCAAACATTCCGGTGGCTGACCAGCTTTACGTCCTGTTAAATGGCGAGAATAGTTCTCGACGCCGTTGCAATATCCCACTTGCTCTAGCATCTCTAAATCGTATCGAGTTCGCTGATCAATGCGCTGAGCTTCTAATAACTTACTTTCATTTTCAAGAGCAACTTTATGATGGGAAAGTTCGTTTCGAATAGCTTGAATTGCTGCCTCTAACTGATCCTCTGGGGTGACAAAGTGGCGAGCGGGGTAAATATTGACTTTGTCCAGGCTTTGTAAAACTTCGCCAGTAACTGGATCCACGTAGCGAATAGCATCAATTTCATCCCCAAAGAATTCAATGCGAATTGTGCGATCTTCATAGGCGGGACCAATTTCTAACACATCGCCTTTAACTCGAAAGCGTCCTCGGGCAATTTCAATATCATTTCGCTCGTACTGAACTGAGGCTAAGCTGCGCAGAACTTGCCGTTGATTTAGCTCTTCTCCTACCTCAAATTTAATCGCTGCTTTTAAATATTCCGATGGTGTTCCCAAGCCGTAAATACAGCTAATTGATGCAACTACAACCACATCCCGACGCTCAAATAGCGATCGCGTGGCCGAGTGTCGCAGCATATCAATTTCTTCATTAATTGACGCTGTTTTCTCGATGTAAGTATCGCTAACGGGAATATAAGCTTCTGGTTGATAGTAATCGTAATAGGAAATAAAATACTCGACGGCATTATTAGGAAAAAACTGCCTTAGTTCATTACAAAGCTGTGCCGCCAATGTTTTGTTGTGGGCCAATACCAGCGTCGGACGTTCCACCTGGGCGATCGCGCTAGCAATGGTAAACGTTTTCCCCGTGCCCGTGGCTCCGCGCAAGGTTTGGAATTTCTGCCCCGCATTTACATTTTCCACAAGCTTGGCGATCGCCTGGGGCTGGTCTCCAGTGGGCTTGAAGGGCGCTTGCAAGTTAAAGAGGGCCATAGCTGAGAATCTACGAAGGTCTGGGAAAGACAGCAATTCCTCCATTATGGCCAGATTTGGCAAATTAGGAGAGAGTCCCATGATTTTTGGCAGGTCGTTTATGGTGGGAGGCGATTTGATGGCGCTCTTTATTGCGAAGTAAAGGAGGAGATTCGCTTAGAGAGCATTAAAAAACGCCCGCAGAATTAACCTTATTTTTTGTTTAAACATGAAGAATAGACGACTATTTCACGTACATCCTGAAAAGTATCGTCAATTATTACTTGTTCTCGTCTTTACTTTCTTATCTACGCCCTTTTTAAACCATGGATTAGGCGAGATTCTGTCAGGATTAATGCTGTTTTACACTCTGATTGCAATCCTTCGAACCATCGAGCTCCCTAGAAAGCTTCTGTCAGTTTATATTGTGGTCGCGGTACTAGCATTTAGTTTGCAAATTCTCGCTATTTTAAATGTATTTCCCACCTTTTACAGAGGATTGGGAATGATTATTGAAGGAATCTATGCGCTGTACTTAGGGGGAGCCGCATACTGGATTTCTCGCGATATTCTTGAAAATCCAAAAGCATCTTTAGACACGGTTCGCGGCGGAGTTAGTGTTTATTTATTACTGGGCTTTGTGTGGGCCCTTCTTTATGGAATGGTGTCCCTTGCAGATAACAATGCTTTCTCCCCATCCTTGAGACTAGACGACTCTTTGTTAACAGCAATGCACTTTAGTTTTACGACTTTAACGACCTTGGGTTACGGCGATATTGTGCCTAAAAGTCCCCTCGCATTGGTGTTAACAAACCTCGAAGCGATCGCCGGGCAGATGTATTCCACCATTTTCATTGCGATTTTAGTGGGTGGCTATCTAGCCCGGCGCCCTTAAAAAATATGGCTATAAATCTTGAGCCATTAACCAATATTGATGCCCGCTGACCGCAGGCGTTGCAGTCAACACCTGCTGAAATCCAAAATGTTGGTACATCCCCACGTTATTGGGATTTTCCGTCCGCAAAAAGCAAGAGGAATACCCCCGGCGGCGCATCGCTTCCATCGCCGATCGCAAAACCCGCTTACCCAGCCCTTGCCCTTTGGCTTCGGGGTGCACCCCCAAAACCCACGGGTAGGCAAAATTTCAGGCGTGACTTTGTAAGGTTTGCTCGCAAGCCATGTCATGCCCATAAAAGCGTTTGGCGTTGCAGCACTACCGTTAGTAGTTTGTTCTAGACGTTGGCTAAGTTGTTTGGAGAGTCAACGGTTGAGGAGATGGGGGTGTCGTCTAAGGTCCAAAGTCCGGCACTAACCTTAACAGGGCTGGTGGGTAGCCCTAGCCCCTGCTGTAGTCCCATTGCTAGTAGCCCCAGGGTTTC
The DNA here is from genome assembly GCA_937883785.1 of uncultured cyanobacterium. Taxonomy (GTDB): domain Bacteria; phylum Cyanobacteriota; class Cyanobacteriia; order CACIAM-69d; family CACIAM-69d; genus CALGDE01. The sequence goes on along the minus strand of CALGDE010000039.1, from coordinate 53,877 downwards.
CACAAGCTTTGGATCCCACAAGGTGGCGCTGCCGCCTTGGCAATGGGTAAGGGCAGCGGCGATCGCCTCGTTATGGGGCAACCCACTGCTGGCGGCATAGTGCTGAAACTCTGCCAACAGCCCAATAATGCGCGACTCTAGGGGAATAGCGTCGGCTTCTAGCTGCCCCGGCAACCCCTGTCCATCCCAGCGCTCAGTGCGGTGGTTCACAATTTGGGCGATCGCCCGTAGCTTCGGCATGGTGCGCAGGGCTTGGGCTCCAGAACGAAGGGGACAACTGGGACCTTCCGAGTCGCTGTTATCGCCACCTTCGTCAGCCAAGGTGTGTCCGGTGCCGGGTAGATAATCAATGCGGTGGAGAAGGGCCGCCAGTCGCAGCCGCTTAATTTGCCACGCTGGTAGGTCCAATAGCTGGGCGATCGCCTCACACAAAGCTGCCACTTCAGACCCCGCCATGGGATTTGCCGCATCGCTAAGGTCGATCGCCTGAGCCATCCGCAAAAACGCCTGAAACTCATTAGACGCCAGGTTGCGATCCAACGCCGCCTCCGCCGCAAACTTTAAATCCGTACCGGGCAAGATGGCGCGACTTTCCTTCAGGTAAGTCACCACCCGATCCACCGTATTGCCCAGCTGCTCTGTGGTGTCTCGCTCCGCCAACGCCGCCGAAATTTCGTTTACCTGGACTTGCAGGGCGCTACGCAGCTCCGGATTATAGCGATCGCAAGCGTCCAACATCAGCTCCACCGTTTGTAGCACCAGGTCCGCTTCAAAGGTCCAGAAGCCGTAAAATTTGCGCTCAATATCCACCTCTGGAATTCCACTGACGCCGTAGTCTTCCTCCGTCAACTCCTGGCACATCACCATGGCAGTGTAGGTGGGGGACAAAATCACCAGGTGCCACTCTTGGGCCACAGGGTCCTCCGGCGTCAAAGATACCAGGGATACATTGTCCCGCTGACCGGTGGGATGGTCGGCAAAGCCCGCATCGGGAGCCGCCAAAATCATAATGTGACGCGCTTTTTTAGCAATGCTGGCGTAGCGATCCGCCTCTTGCAAATACCATTTTCCCCGCTGAAACGCAGTCATCACGATGGGTTCACAGCCGTTAGCCAAAATGCTGTCTTCCAATGCGTGGCACAAGGACACCAGCGTATTTTTGTAGTACACGCCATAGTTAAACGGGGTAGGACTGGAGCCTTGTTGGCAGCGTTCAACGAGCTGTTGCAGTACAGATCCCTTTAACATGGTGCGTTTTCAGTGTGCTTATTTGGCGCTGGTGGACGGCTTTTCGTACTATCGATTAAACCACTTGAAGTGGCAACTCCGGTGGGCGATCGCCACCATTACATAGAACCTATGCAGAATAACTGTCCCCAATTCATCTTATTCATTGCCCTTGCCCCTGGAAAGGAATAGCAACAGCATTTAACGGGCGTCTCAGGACTCGTCCGATTGCTGATCCCGCGGATAGCCACCAATTAAACCACTTTCAATCATCAAGCCGATTCCGGCATTAATCACCGCCAGGCTACCAGTGCCCCACCAAAACCAAGGATCACCGGCAATACGATTTTGCACCGCCTGACCAAATAGGCACAGTCCGAAAGGAAACAGCAACACACCCGCCTGGGCTTTGATGTACCAAACCAGTTTCTTATTCATAGTTGTTTGCGCCGTTGTGTACGCTCGGATAGGGACTTAACCAGAATGCCGTCGCCGTCACCACGGTAAAGTCCCCCAAGGAATTGCACAAGATGCTGACACAGCCCTAAAGGCGATGGTAGGCATCCATTAGCAGCGTTTCAGTTTCTTCCCAGCCCATGCACTTATCTGTGATAGATACCCCGTACTCTAGAGCTTCTACGCTGGGGGCAATGGGCTGGTTCCCTGGATTGAGGTGAGATTCAAGCATGGTGCCCACGATGGATCGGTTCCCTGCCCTAACCTGCTCAATAATTTCTCCGAACACGCCGCCCTGGCGAGTATGGTCTTTCTTGGAATTGCCGTGGCTACAGTCAATCACCAGACGAGGGGGTAATCCAGCGTCCTTAATTTGTTGCTCAACGGCTCTGATTTTTTCAGACTCATAGTTCGTTTCGCCGCCGCCGCCCCGCAAAATGATGTGTCCATAGGGGTTGCCGCTGGTGCGGAAAACACTCACCTGCCCCATGGCATTGATGCCCAGAAAACTGTGGGATCCTCGCGCTGCTTTCAATGCATTTAAGGCTACTCCGATATTGCCGTTGGTGCCGTTTTTCAGTCCCACGGGCATGGAAAGACCACTGGCCATTTCCCGGTGGGTTTGGGACTCAATGGTGCGTGCCCCGATCGCCGACCAGGTAATCAAATCGCTGATGTACTGGGGAACGATGGGATCCAACGCTTCCGTGGCGGCGGGCAAATCCATTTCGGCAATTTCAATAAGCAGCCGTCGAGCCAGCTTCAGCCCCTTTTCCACGTGGAAAGAATCGTCCATATCGGGGTCATTAATTAACCCTTTCCAGCCAACGGTGGTGCGAGGCTTTTCAAAATATACCCGCATGACTAGCAGTAATTTATCGCTAACCTTATCCGCCAGCACCCGTAACCGTCGGGCATAGTCGATCGCCGAATCAATATCGTGAATTGAGCAGGGACCTACCACCACAAACTGGCGAGAGTCCTTACCGTCAAGAATATTTTCAATTTGGCTACGAAATTTCAGAACGGTGCGCTCTGCGCGATCGCTCAGGGGAAGAAAATCTTTGATTTCGTTTGGCGTCGGGAGAACCGTACAGTTCTCGATATGAGTATTCGTAATGCCTTGATGCGCCAATACCATGATTGCTCCACAGGGGGTCACAACAGATGACGGTACGAAAAAATTGTAGAAAGGTGCCTTTACTAGAGGTTAGTAAGTTCCGCAATCGTACCGAACCCGCCTATTCTAAACCCTTTCTCCAAAAGTTCCGCAGGGGGGCGATCGCCAAAGAAATGTAGGGACATCTCCGCGATTTGCCTGTTGCTTAATTGTGTTGGCGCTAAGTTCGGAATAAGGCTGCCCTGAACAAAGTGAAAAATGGATCGCCCCTGAGGTTAGAGCTGGAGCTACGAGGTTACAATCCTAAAGATTCACTGCCGATTTTGATGAGCTATGGTTTGGACTCGCAAGGATAAGAAACAGTTTCGCTTGGCTTTACAGGGCGTCTATCGAGATTACAGCAGACTAAAAATTTTTGTATCGGAGGAACTGGGCTGGCAGCTGGAAAGTATTGTCGCTGATGGCCGATCAATAGATGTTGTTGTGTTTGAGCTAGTTAATTGGGCTGAAGGAAATGGCACTTTGCAGAAAGTGTACAAGGCATTCCAAGAAGAGAATCCTAGCCACACTTTCCAGTTGAAGGAGAAAGCAAAGTTGCAATCGTTGGATCACCTACGAGTTTCTGATCGACAGGCGCGACAGGGGACAGAGGTCAAAAACGATGGCAAGGGTAATGAGAGAATTGCCGAAAGCGATCTCGCTCAGTTCTCTGTTAATTACCCAGTTCTCCCGAAGCCCACTCCGACTCCTGCTCCCTCGCCGTCCGAAAAGTCATTTACTTTCATGACTGCGTCGGTCACTCCCAATGGAAAGCTTATGAAGCGTCGGAGTGAAGGTCAACGGCACACTTTTGATCTTGAGGGAACGCCGTTAGAGATGATATGGATTCCGACTGGAGATTTTTTGATGGGGGCACCTAAGTGGGAAGGATATGATGAGGAAAGACCGCGACGTCGGGTAACGTTCACTAGCGGATTTTGGATGGGACGTTATCCCGTAACACAAGCTCAGTGGAAATGGGTGTCCAAACTAGATGTTGTCAGTCAACAACTTGATGCTGCTCCCTCAAGATTCAAGGGCAACGCTCGTCCGGTAGAAAAGGTGTCTTGGGATGATGCTCGGGAATTTTGCACTCGTCTGTCTCAAGTTTTATCTGAAGAGTTCAGACTGCCTAGCGAAGCCCAGTGGGAGTACGCTTGTCGGGCAGGAACAACTACCCCATTTGCTTTTGGCGAGATTTTGACGCCAGCCTTGGCGAGCTATGGTGGCAGATTCAACGGTGGTAGATCGAGCTCTGGACACAAGCCCGTAAAAGAAACGACAGAGGTGGGACAGTTTCCTGCTAACGCCTGGGGCTTGCAAGATATGCACGGTAACGTGCGGGAATGGTGTGAGGATTCTTGGAGTGATTCGTACAGAGAACTTCCTGTTAACGGAGATCCTTGGGTTGACGAAAGTTTATTGAGCCGCACATTACGGGGCGGCTCTTGGCAAGATTATTCAAGACTTTGCCGATCAGCATCTCGCGTTGATCGTTTACGCGGAGATCGCTTTAACTTTATCGGCTTCCGTCTCGTGTGTATCTCGACGTTACGTTAGTCCCCTGAGATATTCTCAGCAACAGTTATCTTTGTTGGCGCGCCGCTTTATTTGGCGTTCATTTCTTAGTGGTGCGCGGCAAGCCACACACCCTACAGATCGCTGGCTTAGCTGTAAAACTGTTGAATCCAGTCCCACTCCTTTGCTAAGCCTTCTTTTAAGGACACCTTGGGCTGATAGCCCAAAATCTCCTTTGCCTTCGACACATCTGCTGCTGTGTGGCGAGCATCCCCCATCGCCCGTCCCTGATAATCTCGCTTAATGGGCTGACCCACGATCGCATCAATCGTATCCAACACCTCGTTCAACACCACCCGACTGCCGCCGCCAATATTAAACATCTCCCCGATCGCCCCAGGAGCCTCCGCCGCCTGTAGGTTTGCCGCCACCGCATCAGCCACAAAGGTAAAGTCTCGAGTCTGAAGCCCATCCCCATAGATGGGAATCGTGCCATTTTCCAGCGCCGCCTTAAAAAACTTATGAAACGCCATATCTGGACGCTGGCGGGGACCATACACCGTGAAATAGCGCAGGGCCGTCACCGGCACATTGAAATTCCGGTGATAAAGCCAGCACATTTGCTCGGCGGCTAACTTGGTGATGCCGTAGGGGGAGACCGGCTTAGGGCACAGCTTTTCGCTGGTGGGCAGAGTTTCAGCATCCCCATAAATAGACGACGTGGACGCATAAACCAGGCGCTTAAGGGTGGGGGTCACCTTGGCGGCTTCCAAAATTAACTGGGTAGCAGTGATATTGCGGGCGGTGTAGTCCTTGAATCCTTCCCCCCAGCTTGCCCGAACCCCGGCCTGAGCCGCCTGGTGATACACCACATCCACATCCTTTAACAGGCTCACCCAGTCCAACTTTTCGATGGTGCCTTCGATTAGTTCAAACGCGTCGTTTCCGTCCAAATGGGCAATATTTCGACGCTTTTGGGACGGGTCGTAATAACTATTAAATTGGTCGATGCCGATGACGCGATCGCCCCGATCAAGCAAAGCATCCACCAGGTTGGAGCCAATAAACCCTGCTGCGCCGGTCACAATCGAAGTAGTCATAGCTGGCATAGTCCGTCTTAAGATCTGGTTAAGTCTGCGTAACTGGTCAGGGCGCTTTTCAGATGTTTAACCTGAAAAGCCGAGGTAGTGCTGGGCTAAGCTTCGGGCTTTGGTCCCAAGTCTCTACGACCGAGTTCTACTGTCTTCTACAAGATTGCCCTTCATACTTTCTCGGGAATCTTAAACAGCATTATTAATTACCCATTGATTTCGTTCAAAGGTCAATCGAAGGTTGGCTCAGCGGGATTGTTTGATGGATTGCAACTTTTGCTGTGAACAGACCTACGGCAGCAATGCACAACCTTTAGAAAGGTAGCATCTTGGTTATGGAGAGGGTGAAGGTCAGATAAGCTGGCAAAACCTCTAGCAATGTGGCGATGGAGGGCGATCTCCGTTGGGAGGGACAGCCCCTGTTGTTCCTACTTAAAGGAACAGGCTTTAATGGAAGGTCAGTAATGATGGTGACAAAAGGAGACGGTCAGCGGTGAAAATTTTGGTCGTTGGGAACGGGGGTCGGGAACACGCAATTGCTAAGACGCTGCTGCGGAATCCTGTCATTACCCAAGTGTTGTGTGTGCCAGGGAACGGTGGCACAGCTACTACCGACGGCTGTCAAAATATTGCCATGGGGGTTAAGGATTTTACCGGCATCAGCCGTTTAGCCCTGACCCACGGCGTTAGTTTTGTGGTGATTGGTCCTGAGGATCCGTTGGCGGCGGGGGTGGCTGATTCCTTGCGATCCCAAGGAATTGCCGTGTTTGGTCCCAACAAAGATGGGGCGCAGCTAGAAGCCAGTAAAGCCTGGGCAAAGGAGTTGATGGCGGAAGCCAACATTCCCACGGCGCAATCCGCCTCTTTCGATGATTTGGACGGGGCGATCGCTTACTTGGACCAGCAGGGAGCCCCCATCGTGATTAAGGCGGACGGTCTCGCCGCCGGAAAAGGGGTCACTGTGGCGATGGACTTGGAAACGGCTAAGGATGCCGTTAAAGAAGTCTTTGGGGGAAAATTCGGCGAGGCGGGCAGCAGCGTTCTAATTGAAGAATTTATGGCGGGGCGTGAGGCGTCCGTGCTGGCTTTTACCGACGGCAAAACTATTCGTCCCCTAGTGGCAGCCCAGGACCACAAGCGGGTGGGAGAAGGGGACACGGGACCCAACACTGGTGGCATGGGAGCCTATGGGCCCGCCCCTCTGGTAACACCGGAGCTAATGAAAACCGTTGAGACAAAGATTCTAGAGCCGGTGATTCAAACCCTGGCGAAGCGGAATATCGACTACTGCGGCATCGTGTATGCGGGGCTGATGATTACCCCCGACGGTAGCCCGAAGGTGGTGGAGTTTAACTGTCGCTTTGGGGATCCGGAAACCCAGGTGGTGTTGCCGCTTTTGGAGACGCCCCTTCACCAGATTATGCAGGCCTGCATTGACGGTAAGTTGGGACAGATACCGCCCTTTCAGTGGCGATCAGGCTGTGCGGGCTGTGTGGTGTCGGCTTCGGGGGGATACCCGGGCTCCTACGAAAAAGGCAAGGTAATTATGGGGCTGGACGCGGCGGAAACGGAGTCAACCCAGGTGTTTCATGCGGGTACCAAGAGCACCAGCAGCGATGGTTCCCCGACGGTGACAACGGACGGGGGGCGGGTATTGGCGGTGACCGGTATGGGCGAGGATTTTGACCAGGCGTTTGCTGCGGCCTATAAAAGTTTGGGGGCGATCGCCTTTGACGGCGCCTATTATCGCCGAGATATTGGCTATCAGGTAAGATCAACCACAGAGATTAAGTCTGACCATGCTGGTGTTGCTGAACAAGATTAGGGAAATTATCCGGCGATGGTGGTCGGAATTTACCCTACAAACCCGATTGATGGCAGTGGCAACCCTAGTGGTCTCCCTGTTAACAAGCGCCTTAACGTTCTGGGCGGTAAATACGATTCAGCAAGATGCTCGGCTGAACGATACTCGCTTTGGGCGCGATTTGGGGTTGCTGATTGCGTCCAACGTGGCTCCTTTGGTGGCGGAGAACAACCTGGAAGAGCTGGAGGAATTGTCGGAGCGATTTTATAACAGCACCTCCAGCGTGCGCTATTTGCTGTACGCGGATCAGGACGGCAAGATTTTCTACGGCATTCCCTTTTCCAAGGATGTGCAAACTACCTTGACCCTGCGGCGGCGAATTCAATTTCCCGACGGCTATGACGCCAATGGGGATTTGCCGGTGGCGCGCCAGCACCCGAGCCCGGATGGTCAGGTGACCGACGTGTTTGTGCCCCTGAAGCAAAGTGGCGAATATTTAGGGGTGTTGGCGGTGGGCACCAATCCCAATCCCACGGTGGTGGCGTCTTCCAGCTTGACCCGCGATGTGACGATCGCCGTATTTGTGTCCATTTGGGTGATGGTGATTTTGGGGGCGGTGTTTAACGCGCTGACTATCACCAAGCCCATTAAGGAGCTGCTGGTGGGGGTTAAAAATATTGCCACGGGAAATTTTCAGCAGCGGGTTAATTTGCCCTTCGGCGGCGAGCTGGGGGAGTTGATTGTCAATTTCAACGATATGGCGGAGCGGTTGGAGCGCTACGAAGAACAAAATATTGAAGAGTTGACGGCTAATAAGGCCAAGCTGGAAACGCTGGTGTCCACGATCGCCGATGGGGCGGTGTTGCTGGCGCCCAACCTGGTGGTGGTGCTAGCGAATCCCACGGCGAAGCGGATTTTAGGGTGGGAAGAGGACGACATTATCGGTAAAAGTGTGCTTTACCATTTGCCGCCGGAAATCCAGGTCAAGCTGACGCGCCCGCTATTTCAGCTAGCGGAGGGGGAAACCACGGCGGAAGAGTTTCGCATCACCATGACAGATCCGGTGAAGCGAACAGTGCGGATTTTGCTGAGTACGGTGATGGCTCAGCGGTTGTTTGGCGATATTGAGCTAAATGGAGCTGGGGATGGCGATCGCCTGTTGCCTTTGCCCCTGTCCTTGTACCCCGAACTGGACGAGCAGCCGCCGGGACCGCCGGTACGCTACAGCGAAAACGTGAAGGCGATCGCCATTACGGTGCAAGACATTACCCGGGAAGTGGAGCTAAACGAGGCAAAAAGCCAATTTATTAGTAACGTCTCCCACGAACTGCGCACGCCCCTGTTTAATATCAAGTCGTTTATTGAAACCCTGCATGAGTATGGGGACGACTTGAGCAAGGAACAGCAGCGGGAATTTTTGGCCACGGCGAACAATGAAACGGATCGCCTCACTCGGCTGGTAAACGATGTGTTGGATTTGTCCCGGTTGGAGTCCAATCGACGCTATGCCTTTGATGGAATCGATATCGCTGCCCCCATTGAGCAAACGTTGCGCACCTGCCAGCTCAATGCCCGCGATCGGGGGATTACGCTAACCCAGGAGGTGGATGCTAGCCTGCCGGCGGTCCGAGGAAACTATGACTTGTTGCTACAGGTGTTTGCCAACTTGGTGGGCAACGCCCTGAAATTCACCGAAAAGGGGGGCAAAGTAACTATCCGCGCCTACCACCCCACCCATCCAAACGCCCATCCCACCCTATGGCCCGCCTGTGATGTGCATGAAGCTCGCGACCATAACGGTACGGTGGCAGGCAAGGTGGAGTCGGCGGATTCTGAGGAGGAAATGTCTGGGCTAGAGCTGGTGCGGATTGAAATTGCTGACACGGGACTGGGTATTAGTAAGGACGACCAGACGGCGATTTTTGATCGGTTTTTCCGGGTGGAAAATCGGGTGCATACCCTAGAAGGCACCGGCTTGGGGCTGTCCATTGTGCGCAATATTATGGAGAAGCACCAAAGTCAGGTGAATCTCACCAGCGAAGAGGGCGTAGGCACGATTTTTTGGTTCGACCTGGCGGTTTATCGCAAAGAAGACGAGTTAGATGACGAGCAGGACGAGGCTGAAGCGGTTTCGGGTAATAGCGACGATGGAGGGGAGTGATCGCCCACCTTAGCCTCCACCAGCAATTAGGGGCTGTCGTCACGAAGGTTTCACCCCCTAATGTTCTTTGTTGTGGAAGGGTGTGGACTCCCCACTGTGTGAGGGTCCTGGCACTCGATTGATGACACGCTCTAACTACCCTAAGAACAGTGCACTTACGAAGGTGGGGCAACGAAGGATTCGTAGCTAAGTTCGTTGATGGCGTTCCAGGTGGACACTTGGTCTTTAAATGCACTCCACTGGTCAAACACCTTTTTAAAAGTGGCGTCCTGGCTGGCGAATTGATTGAGTAAGTCCGTTGAACCTTTCTGGGCCGCCTTTAAAATTTCCGGAGAATAGGCTTTGAGTTGGGTGCCGCCATCGATTAGCCGTTTCAGGGCTTCTCGATTTAGGGACTCGTACTTTGCCAGCATATTAGCGTTGGCTTGGTAGGTGGCGGTGCGGAAAATTTCCTGATACTCCGTCGGCAACTGATCCCATGCCCCTTTGTTTACCTGGGCATCAAGCGTCGCGCCGGGCTCCCACCAGCCAGGATAGTAATAAAACTTGGCGGCGTTCTGTAGCCCCAGCTTTTCATCGTCGGCGGGTCCCACCCACTCGGCGGCGTCAATGGTGCCCCGCTCCAACGCCAAATACACTTCTCCGCCGGGGAGTACCTGTACGTTGACCCCCAGCCCGCTCATCACGTCGCCGCCAATGCCCGGCAGCCGCATTTTTAGCCCCTGTAAGTCCGACAGGCTTTGGATTTCGTTTTTATACCAGCCCCCCATTTGAGCGCCCGTGTTGCCTGCGGGAAACACCAGCATATTGAAGTTGGCATACACCTCGTTCATTAGTTCCAGCCCGCCCCCCTGATAAAGCCAGGCGTTTTGCTGCTGGGCGGTTAAGCCAAAGGGGACGGAGGTGCTGAAGGCGAGGGCGCGGTTTTTGCCGGTGTAGTAGTAGCCAGAGGTGTGACCACATTCCACGCTGCCGTTTTGTACGGCGTCGAATACTTCTAGCCCGCCGACAATTTCCCCCGCGGCGTAGGGGGTGATTTGGAATTTGCCGCCGGTCATGGCTGCCACGCGATCGCACACTTCCTGAGCACCACCAAAGATGGTTTCCAAAGACTTGGGCCAACTCGTTGCCATGCGCCATTCCACATTGGGAAGGCTGCTGCTTTCGCCGGTGGAGCTGGCCGGTTCTGCCCCGTTGGTGCAGGCGGCGACGGTGGCAGCAGAGGCGCTGAGGGCAAGGTTGCCCAGAATTTGGCGGCGTTTCATAGGAGCTGAATGAGGCGTGACGTAGGGGGTTTGATGGTTGTCTTAAGGGATTTTTACGTGGGTCCCTGCGTGTTTAGGATACGGCTTAAGGCTGCGGGGGCGATCGCCTAACTCAAAATCCACAAAAATCGCAAAAAAAATCCCGCACCGGCTAGGCGAGGGACATTTTGCTGAATTGTCTTATATGACAAACTTGACTGTGCCGAAAATCTGGAGGATTCGCAATCACTCGCTGATTAAAAATTTCAATATATAAGTTAAATAGAAATTAACACTTCAAAAAGTCTTGAGGGGGAATCGCCGTATCCAAAGCCCCCGGGCTTAAAATTGCCCCCTCTAAATTGGCGCCCCGCAGGTCTGCGCCCCGTAGGCAAGCGCCCGTTAAATTTGCGCCAGTGAAATTCACCCGCCATAACTTTGCGCCGCGAAAGTTAGCGTTCTTTAAATTGGCGTGGGACAAGTTGGCGTTACCCCAGCGACTCCAGGGGGCGTGTAGATCCACTAGCTCGGATCTGCTCCAATCAGACTCGCTACAGTCCGCGCTCCCCAACCGCAGGCGATGGCCGCGACCGTTGCGACATTGCAGTCCCTGGGCGGCCGCCTTTAAAAAGCTGCCGTCGGAAAAGTTTGCTCGGTCGGCGATCGCACCTATCAATAAAATTCCATGGGCGATCGCGCCGGAAAAGCTCGCGCGATTTAAAATTGCCCGTGATAAATTCGCCTGACTTAACGTAGCGTTGCGAAAATCCGCCGCTGACCAGTTCACTTCCCGCGCATCGACACCGCGTAAATTTGCTCCACGCCACTCGCTGCCCACTGCTGCCATTTGATACAGGGTCGCCAGCTCCAAATTTGCCCCATCCCAGGTGCTGTCCAGGGCATGGGTGCCGGTCCAGTCGCTGGTGGGAGCGTGCAGTTGGCGCAGGTTGCCCCGGTGCAGTTGGCAGTGGTTCATGGGGCGATCGCCCAGCCTTATCCCGGATAAATCCAAGCCAGCCAAATCGGGCGATAGCTCAGGATTCTCCCGCCGCCACCGTTGCCACAGGTTTGCTCCCCGCTGCAAGTGCATGATGTGAACCGCATCTGCCACCGCTGTACTATCTCTCCTCGTTCTTACTTAAATTTCTGTGAGTCTGAATTTTTTGGTTGTCCGGTTTTTTCTGCCCAGATTTCTCTGTTTAGTTTTTTGCCCAGACTTTCCGACCCTACTCCTTGCGCAAGTCTATGCGTTCGCGACCGCTAACGTGCTCTATTACGTCAATTACCGCGCGGGCAGCGGCCAAAATATCCCGCTCTTCGCCCCCCAGATACATCCGCCCAAAGCTGCCGACAGCGGTGATATGGAGAATATTAATAAGCGCCGCTTTTTCCGCTTCGTTGGCTGCCAGAGCCGCATAGGCTGCCGGCTCCACCTCGAATACATACAACGTTTGCCCCGCCAGCAGCATATTGCCTCGGCTGTTGCGGTTAATCAACTGAGCTTGGTGGGCGTCGATATTGCGAATAATTTGGCTGGAAATAACCCGGGGACGCAGGCGATCCCCCTCTCGAACTCCCAGGGCCTCTAAAATTGCCTGACCCGCCGTCAAAGTTTCCCCCTGGCGAGTGGAGTGAATTTCCAGCAAGCCGTACAAGCGCTCCACAAACTGTACGCCAGGGCGCACCGCCGTTGATTTCAGCGCCACATCAGTGATGCGGTTAATTTGGATTCCTGGCGATACCTCAATCCACAGGGAGCTATCCCCCGGCAGCGGCAAGAAACCGATCGCCACGGTACCGATATAGGCCGCGTGCTGGGGCTGCAATCGATCTAAAAAAACGTAACTCCGCAGTTCAATTGCCACCCGTTTGCGTCCCCCGGTGCGTTATCCCCATAGGTTTTGACTTATATCCCTGTTCGAAACTCAGAACAATAGTTAGAGCAATCAATTGTAGCGATCGCCACAGCCGTCGCCAATTGTCCCAAGGTCCCCGCCGTTACACAAGGGGCAACGTGCGCAAAAAAACTATCCCTAGGTCCATTCCCTAGGTCAATCCACAAAATCGGGGCGGGCAGTTTGGGTTTTAATGAGCCACTGGTTCAGCGCGTCCCAATTGTCCGACTCAATGGCGGCGATCGCCCCGTCCAGTTCCCGGCGATACTGCTGCAAACACTGCACCATCGCATCCTTGTTGTATTGGGCCATCATCAGCCCTAGCTCCGGATTGCCGCCCCCCACCCGACTGGTGTCGCGAAAGCCAGAGCTGGCAAGCTGCTTGGCTAGCTTGACCACCGCGGCCTCCTCTGGATTGTGCTGGGCGATCGCCGTGGACACCAGCGCAGCGCTGATTATCACCGGCCCGTGGGAAATGCGCGCCACCGCCTGATCGTGAATGGCCGGTCCGCACTCGTAGCGCCTTGCCTGGATCAGGGTAATGAGCTGGTCGAGTTTGGCGATCGCCCCTGGCTGGGTTTTTGCGGTCGGCGTAATCACGTAAGGGCGATCCACAAAAAGCGATTGCTGGGCCGCTTCCACACCCGACTGGTGAGTACCCGCCATGGGATGTCCGCCCACAAAATTTTTCCACAGGGGCTCAATGGCGTCCACGATGGGACCTTTTACCGACCCCACATCCGTTAGCACCGCGTCAGGGTTTAAATGGGGAATCACCTGCCGGGCGATCGCCTCCAACTTGCCGATGGGCGTGCAAAGGATAACTAGCTCTGCGGATTTTAGCCCGTCAAAATTGCAGCTTGCCTTATCCGCAATTCCCAACTCCACGGCGCGATTGCAGGTGGCTTGTTTGCGGCTGACCCCAATCACTCGGCACTGACGTTCCCGCAGGTCATAGCCCAGGGATCCGCCAATGGACCCCAATCCCACAATCCCCACCTGCATTTTTAATGACCTCTCCAACGGTTTTCTCCCAGTGACGGTGCCATTTGACCCCCAGTTTTATGGCTCAGCAGGTGCCTTAATACACTGGACATCGCTGTGGATGGCACGCTTGTTTGTACGTAGATTTATGTGTTATTTAAAACGTTATAGAATGAATTGCTGTCCTGATTTTTGATGAAAGGTCAGTAAAAGCACATCAGGGACCCATTATCGCTGTTTAACTTGTTAGGTCGACGAATTAGGTTGATTAACTTGTGTTGAGCTAATTTTAAGAAACAGCGAGCCTGTCACTCCCCTGGTAACCTCCATGTGCGCACTCCCCTTTCAGCCTCCTCGGGTGATCGCATCAGCATTTCTCGATTTCAAATTTTCCAGCCTATTTAAATTCTCCAGCCTAGGACGACTTGGGCAAATTGGTTGTGGAGCCGTTCTCTTCGGAGCAGGCGCTGGGTTTTGGCTGCCAGCCCAAGGGCAAATTGTGCCGGATCGTACCCTGCCAACCCCCAGCGTGGTGCAGTCCCAGGGGGACTTGGTGGATATTACCGGCGGTGTGGAAAATGGCGGCAATTTATTCCACAGCTTTGAACAATTTTCGGTGCCTACGGGACAAACGGCGGTGTTTCAACACGGCGGCGTAGACCGAATTTTTTCCCGCGTAACGGGTGATTTACCCTCCAACATTGACGGCACCCTGCGGGCGGGGGGCAGCGCCGACTTATTTTTGCTCAATCCCAATGGGGTGCTCTTTGGTCCCAATGCTCGCCTAGATATTGGCGGTTCTTTCTTTGCCACCACGGCGGAGCGAATTACCTTTGCCGATGGCACCATTTGGGGCATGGGCGGTGAAGCGTCCGCGCCGTTGTTAACGGCGACGGTGCCCATGGGACTGCAGTGGGGGAGCCGATCCGGGGGCATTCGCGCGGTGGGCAGTGACCCATTGCCGGTGCCGGAAATGGCGGCGGGGGCGGCGGTGAGTCGAAATATCGTGCCGACGCCGGAAGGGGGATTGTCCGTTAATCCAGGACATACCCTGGCGCTGGTGGGGCGATCGCTCGAGTTAGACGGAGCTTACCTAACCACCCCCGGCGGCCAAAGCGTTTTGGCGGCGGTGGGGGCAGACGCCAACGTTTCCCTGGTGCCCACGGATCTGGGCTGGCGCGTGGGCACGGTGACCGGTGCAACGGGGGAAGGTGCCATTCGGTTGGAGCGGGGGACCGTAATTGATGTAAGTGGTCCCGGCGGCGGGGCGGTGCAGATTTTTGGCGATTCGTATTTTATGGGCGATCGCTCCATCATCCTGGCGGACACCCTGGGATCTCAAAATGGGCGTGGCGTAGACGTGGACGTAGCCAATATCAACTTGGTGGACGGTTCCTTTGTGTCCAGCGTTAGCTTTAGCAGCGGCAACGCCGGCAGTATTAATATCACCGGCAACGAGATTTTCATCACCGGAGCCCGTCCCCTTCAAGACGCCCTCACCGAGCTATTTGCCATGTCGGTGCAAAACCCGTCCTTGTTGGGCAGCGGCTTTTTTGCCATGGGCTTTAACACCGGCGACTCCGGCGATATTTCCGTCACCGCCAACAATCTCACCATGGCCACTAGCGCCTTTCTCTCCGTGGCGCCTTCTGGCGGCGGCAATGGGGGGCTGGTGGATTTAAATATTGCTGACACCCTGCTGTTGGACGGAGCGGAGGTGTTTGCGGACACCTTTGGCTCCGGGCGGGCGGGGGATATTACGGCGCGGGCCCGGCGCATTATCGGCATCAACGGCGGCGGTCTTTTTGCGTCCACCTTTGCGGGAGGCGACGGCGGCGATTTGCGTATTTTGGCGACGGAATCTATTGAATTTATCGGTGCCACCTCCGATGGTTCCTTTGCCAGCGGACTGTCCAGTAATTCCTACCCTGATTCCACCGGCACCGGCGGCTTGGTGCTAATGCGGGCTCCGGTGGTGCGCCTGTTGGATGGGGGGCTGGCGGTGGCGGTGGTGTTTGGAGAGGGCGCGGGCGGCGCGGTGGTGGTGGAAGCGCCGGAGCTGCTGGAGTTGCGAGGCAGCCGCACCGAGCTAACCAATTTGAATACCCGCACCCAAGGTTCCGGTCCGGCGGGCAATGTGGAGGTTAATGCAGGGCGAGTGGTGCTGGCGGACGGCGGCGTAATTTTTTCGTCCACCCTTAATTCGGGCAATGCGGGGGAAGTGACCATTAACGCCGATTCCCTAGAGCTGGTGGGGCGATCGCCCGGCACCCAGCGGGGCGGCGTGCCGTTCCCCAGCGGCATTCGCTCCGACGCCAGCGTGAACAGCGTGTTGGAAGGGTCCGCCTTTATCGTCGGCATTAGCGATTTAAGTACCCTGCGGGAGGGGCTGGGCAACGCGGGAGATGTGACCATCAATGTGGACACCCTGCGCCTCAGCGACGGTAGCGAATTAGCGGTCAGTAATGAGGCGCTAGATAACTCCTTGGGTCAGTCCCAGGCGGGGGATTTGGTGGTGCGAGCGAACCGGGTAGTGCTGGAAAACGGTTCGCGCATTACGGCGGATCCCTCCACCGGCAGCGGCGGCAACGTCAATATCCAAACCAACTTGCTGGAACTACGGGACGGCAGCCAAATCACCACCAACGCCAGCGGCACCTCCACCGGGGGCAATATTTTCCTGGACGCTGACCTGGTGGCTGCCTTTGGGAACAGCGATGTCACCGCTAATGCCGTCAATGGAGCCGGTGGTCAAGTATCCATCGTGACCCAGGGATTGTTTGGGTTGACTTTCCGCGATCGCCTCACCCCCACCAGCGATATCACCGCCACGTCGGAACTGGGGGCAGACTTCCAGGGACAGGTGAGCATCACGCCCCCTGAACTAGATACGGATGCAGGACTAGTGGAACTACCCATGACCGTGGTGGACCCCACCCAGCAAATTACTAACCACTGTGCCGCTTTGGGCAGTGAATTTGTCGCCGTGGGGCGAGGCGGGCTGCCGACGGATCCTACGGTGGCGTTGCGCGATCGCTCCGGTTGGGTAGATTGGCGGGACCATACGGGTACCCTAGCCACAGCGCGGGTGGCCCCTCGTCAACGAGGTGGCGCTAACGAGAGTGTTCTTAGCCATGGACCCGCTAATGCCCCCGTATTCAGCAACTCACCCAGGGCGACGGAAAAAGAAGCCAGGCTAGTGGAAGCCTCGGGATGGCATCGCAACCATAATGGCGATGTGTTTCTGGACAATGCTCAGGAGGTTGCCCTGGCCACGCCCAACTGTCAGCAACTTAGCGCCACGCCCTCGCTTTAGGATTTAGCTGCAATTAGCTACAAAAAGATCTAGCTGCAAAGTTAGCGGCTAAACGTAGTCGTCAAGAAAACCGCGAAATAATCCCCCCTAGCCACCCCGTTCCTCACCTTCTTCCTTTGCTCCATGACTTCCCGCGCCTTCTACCGTCTTATTGCCTCCTTAAAGCGATCTACCTTAAAGCGATTTCTAAGTCGTTTGAATCGCTGGAAACGGTTGTTCAAAAACAAGCGGAAAACAGTCAAAGCTTCGATCTATGGCGTGTTGGTGGCGGTGGGGGCGATCGCCGCTATCGTTCTGGGCGCTGGGGAACTAAGCCAAGCAGCAGATACTCCCGCTGACAACCTGCCGTCCGTGGCGATCGCGGCCAACAGTTCTCCCGACCTATTGCTACGCCAGGGACAGGAGCGCTACGAGCTGGGTTACCTAGCCCAGGCGGCTCAACTGTGGGAGGCGGCTCAACAGCGTTATAGCACTGCCGATAATTTCATTGGGGAAATTCAGGCGGCGAATTACCTAACGTTGACCTGGCAAAATTTGGGGCGATTGACCGACGCTGAAGAGCTGAACCAAATGGTGCTGACTCGACTGGATTCGGCGATGACCGCTGGCAATGAAACTAAGCCTTTTAAGCCTTTGATGGGGCTTAAAGCCCAGGCTCTCAATCATCGCGGGCATTTGCTGTACGGCATGGGGCAGTTGGAGCAGGCGGCGGACACTTGGCAGCTGGCGGAAGGAGCCTATCAAACTATCGCCGATACCACCGGAGCCATTGGTAGTGTGGTGGCTCGGGCGCGGGCCCTTCAGGCGTTGGGGCATCATCATAAAGGGCAGGAACTGTTGGAAGATGCCATTTTGTCCTTGAAGGATCAGCCTGCCAGCCAAATCAAGGCGATCGCCCTGCGGGGATTAGGAGAGGCGTTTCAAATTGTGGGGGATCCAGCCCAGGCTTATTTCGCTCTTCAAAAGAGTCGTGATGTGGCTGAAATCATTAATTCCCCGGACGATACTGCCGCCGCCTGGATTGATTTGGGACATTTGGCGCGGCGGGAACGGGCGAACGATTTTGCTTTGGAATACTACGGCGAAGCCATTGATATTGCCGCCACCCCGGCGATCGCCCTGCGCGGTCAACTCAATGAGCTACAAACGCTGATTGAGGTGGAATCTCCCACGGCGGCGAAAAAAATTGATCCCCTGGCGGCGGAGCTGGAAGCGCTGCCCCTGACCCACGACAGCCTTTACGGGCGCATCAATTTGGCCGATAGCTGGCTGCGCTTGTCCAGGACGCAAACAAAGCAAACTCAGCGGGACGAGGCGAAGGATCTATCCCTATTTTTGGGAGAAACAGTGCAGCTAGCCCAAACTCTCGGTAGCCCCCGTGCTGAAGCCTTTGGGCTCTATCACCTGAGCCGGCTGTACCAGGACCACAATAAATTGACCGGATCCCAAAAGCTGGCGGAACGATCCTTGGCGATCGCCCAGTCCTTGGGCGCCGACGATATTGCTGCCCGTGCCGCCCTGCAAATTGGTACTGTGCGAGGTGCCCAAGGGGATCAAGACGGTGCCATCGGCGCCTACGGTCAGGCGATTCAGTCTTTTCAATACTTGCGCCAGGATTTGGTGGCCATCGGCACCGACGTGCAGTTTGACTTTCGAGAAAGCGTGGAACCCGCCTATCGCCAGCTAATTAGCCTGCTGCTGCAGCCGGGAGCCACCACTGAGGAAATTGCCCAGGCGCGCAATGTTATCGAAGCTTTACAGGTGGCAGAGCTGGATAATTTCTTTGGGGACTCGTGCTTAACGGCCCGCCCTGAATCCATTGAATCCCTTGACCCGAAAGCGGCGGTGCTGTACCCCATTTTTGTGGATGACAGCCTGGATATGATTGTGGCCATTGGCGATCGCCCCCTGCGCCACTTCCGAGTGAACGCCAACCTGGACCAAATCAACGCGGTCCTGGAGGAATTTTATTCGTCCCTCAATCCGGCCTATTTGGTAGAGCGGCAGCAGAACCTGGGCAAAACCATTTACGACTGGTTGATTACCCCCATTCAGTCGGACCTAGACGCCGCCGGCATTGAAACCTTGGTAATGGTGCCCGACGGTCCTCTGCGGAAAGTACCCGTTGGTGCCATCTATGACGGCGATCGCTACCTGGTGGAGCGCTACCAATTTGCCATTAGCCCTGGTCTACAGCTATTGCCCCCCGCCCGCCGCCGCGCCAAGTCCAAAATTTTCATTGCGGGGTTAAGCGAAGCTCGCCAGGGATTTAATGCTTTGCCGGGAGTAACCCAGGAAGTGGATAACATTGCCCAGGATTTTGACTCTCGTATTTTGATGGATCAATCTTTCACTTCCGGGGAGTTTCTCAACCAGCTAGACAATAAATCCTTCCCCATTGTTCACCTGGCAACCCACGGGCAATTTAGCTCATCCCCCGAGGAAACCTATTTATTGGCCTGGAGCGATCGCCTGTATATTCAGGATTTCGATAAGCTATTTCGTAAGCGTCAGGTGGGAGTGCTATCCCCCATTGACCTGCTGGTGATGAGTGCCTGTCAAACTGCTAAGGGGGACGACCGGGCCACGTTGGGATTAGCGGGCTTTGCGTTACGCTCCGGAGCCCGCAGCACCGTAGCCAGTTTGTGGTCCGTCAACGACGAATCCACCGCCGCCCTGATGACAGAGTTTTATAAAAAACTCGCGGTGGGCAGCGATCGCCCCGGATCTGGAAAAGCAGAAGCCCTGCGCCAAGCCCAGATAAAACTTCTGAATAGCGAACAATACAGCCACCCTTATTACTGGTCTGCTTTTGTGCTTATTGGCAACTGGCAATAGTACAAAGGGAACAGGAGAACTCAAGGCATCTACACACGCACTTACGCAGTCAAGAATACGCGATCAAAAAACAGCACAGAAGCTGAGTAAAAAGCCAAGTCAAAAAGCCAAGCCAAAAAGCTGAACATAAAAGTCAAAATAAAAAACGAAATCCGCTGCGCAATAAAAATGTAACGTTTGTTATGCCAACCCAGCCAGGCGTCATTCCCTCATATTTCTTGATGTTTGCGAGGGTTTATTGATTCCTAATCGCTGAAATCCAAGCCCCAGGGGGATTCTTAAGTAAGACTCATATTAAGTGCGGATTAATTATCCTTAAAAACTCAAGATCCCACAGATTTTCAACCGTTCCACCCCATTACTTAAGTGGCGATAAGCCTCGCAACTGTTAAAATTAAAACAAGGGTAAGGTTTAAGTTCTATCTTTCGATGTGTCAGTAATTTTGCTGCATCCTGCATCTTTACGAAGTATTCTATGCAGGCACTATCTGTTCTTCGTTTCCTTCCAACCGCACCTTCTCGACCATGATTCGTTTATTTACACTCCCCCAACGCACTCCAATTACGGTATCCCGTGGGCGGTTAGTTAAGGCTTCCCGGCGATCGCAGTTTTCCCTTAGCGCTTTGTTCGTCTCTGTTTTGAGCGTTGGGTTAATGGCACCTCAGGCGATCGCCGCTCCCGAAGCCCCTGCTGTTGGAAAAGGCAACGTCGAAAAAAGCAGCGTCGAGAAAAGCAGCGTTGAAACAGGCAACACTCAATCATTGAGCTGGGATCTATCAGAATCCCTATCGGTGGCAGCGAAATCCAGCCGCGTCCGCTTTATTCCGCCAGATAACGCTCGCCCCCGCACCACCGTGGGTTCTGGCAGTCGTGGTCGCGTTCGATTTGCTCCCCCCAATGCCCCAGCGCCTACCACCACCGTGGGTTCTGGCAGCCGTGGTCGTGTCCGATTTGCTCCCCCCAATGCTCCGGCACCTACCACCACCGTGGGCACCGGCAGTCGCGAGTCTGTAAGCGATGACGCCTTGGCGTTGTTGCCCCCGGGTAGCTACACCCAAACCCGCAACAGCCGCCCATCGTTAATGCTGTACCTGCCGGAGACGGGCGCTGATCGCGCCTTCGTTAGCATCCAGGATTTGGACGGTGACTATCACCACCAAACCCAGGTTAATTTGACCGAGGACAACGGCATTGTAGAAGTGTCTCTGCCTAGCGACGCCCCCGATTTAGAAGTAGGGCGGGATTATCTGTGGCAAGTGGTGTTCCTGGCACCGGAAGAGCAGTTAGCTCCCGACACCCCTGTGCTGCGTACTCTAATATCTCGTGTAGGGGATAACGCTGCCATTGGCGTGGCTAGTTTAGATGACGCCACCTTGGAGGGGCTGACTCCGGCGATCGCCCTAGAGCAAGCCGTTGACTTGGCCGAAGCAGGGCTTTGGACCGACACCCTCCAGGTGCTAGCCAACGCTCGACGACTGAATCCCGATAACGCTGAACTTGCGGAAGAATGGTCTGATTTGCTGGTGCAAGTGGGCTTGGGAGATGTGGCGTCGGCGCCCTTGCTGCCCGTTGATGCCATGGTTGAAAACTAAACTCAGCCAAAAGCCCTGCAACGCCAACATCGCAAAATTAAAGCAGGCGACACTTGCCTTGGCAAAACGGTTCAGACTAGGAACAAATTACAGGGGCTGGGACTTTTCGAAGACTCAGTCCCTCTGGCTTTAACGTTGATTTTCTAACGTCAATTGCCACGCCAGTGATTTCTACTTCAGCTTTTGAAGCTGATTCTTTTGGAAAGCTCCCAGCGCACCCAAGATGACTCAGGCTTTTCAGGCATCAGATTGTTAAAAACCAGGGCGGAAAGGGGATCAAAAGTAGACCATACTTAGGGTGTGCAATTGCCATTACATGATTGAGCTGGGCGCTACCTGCAGCATTGTCCTGCGAGCGCTTTGAGACACTGCCCATGACCCTACCTTTTAAGCGGATTCAACCTTGGCAACGTGGGTTAATCATTGGAGCCCTCGTGTCCTCCGTCGGTATCCTTGGCAGCCTTTCCGGAGGCTTTGCCTTTTTGGAATGGGCCCTTAGGGATACCTATGTGCGGTGGCGGATCCCCGAGCCTAAGGATGATCGCATTGTTATTGTCACCATTGACGAGTCTGATATTCAGCTAGCTGGTCAGTGGCCGGCGTCAGATGAGTTTCTGACCAAAGTTATTCGCGCCATTGACGCCCAAGATCCCCACTCCATTGGATTGGATCTATACCGTGACTTGCCCGTGGAGCCGGGAAATGCGGAACTTGTTGAGCTATTTGAGAAGACGGAAAACCTTTACGGCATCGAAAAAGTAGGGGGACAGCCAGTGGCGCCACCGCCCACCTTGGACCGGGTGGACCGGGTGACCTCCAACGATTCGGTACAGGATTTAGATGGTCGAGTGCGCCGCGGTATTGTGGGCATCTTTCGCAGCGATGGGGTATATCGCGAGGGGTTGGCCTCCCGGCTGGCGTTGAAATATTTGGAAGATCAGGGGCTGGAATTGGGGGTGATAGACCCGAAGGAGCAGGTCCTGAAAATCGGGCAGGCTCTGTTTCGCCCCGTTACTCCCAAGGTGGGGGATTACATGCCGGATAGTGGCGGCTATCAAATTTTTCTTAACTATCGCGGCACCTTGGACAGCTTTTTGCATATTTCCTTGGCGGATGTGGTGGCTGGACGGGTGCCGGAGGGATTGTTCCGCGATCGCATTGTGTTGATTGGTCCCATTGCCCCCAGCACCAATGACGAGTTTCAAACCCCCTACAACAGCGCCCTGTTGCCCAGCCGTCCCCTGATGCCCGGGGTGGTAATTCATGCCAATATCGCCAGCCAAATTGTGAGCGCTGCCTTGGATGGACGGGTGATGCAGCAGGCTCCGGTAAAAAGCGCGGTGCTGGCGTGGATTTTGGCGTGGGGCATTGGCGGCGCTATTTATGGCACCTACCGTCAGCGCATTTCCAAAGGAATCGGGGTGATGTTGCTGGGAAGCGCCAGTATTTTGGCGGTGTCCTACTTGAGTTTTAATAGCGGCTGGTCCATTCCGGCGGTGTCGCCGTTGCTGGTGTGGAACATGTCCACGGGCTCCGCCATGTTTATTAGCCTGTGGAATGCTTTGGAGCGATCGCGCGATGATTTGCGTAAATATGCGGTGACCCTGGAGGAGAAAAATCAGGAGTTAAAACGCCTGGATGAGCTTAAAGACGAGTTTCTGGCTAATACTTCCCATGAGCTGCGGACCCCCATTCACGGCATTGTGGGACTATCGGAGGCTCTGATCCAAGGCACCGCCGGACCGATGCATAAGCCCCAGGAGGAGAATCTGCGCCTAATTGCTGACAGCGGGCGGCGGCTAGCCAATTTGGTGGACGATATTTTGGATTTTGCCCAGCTTAAAAACGGTCGCCTGGAGCTGGAGCTAAAGGCAGTGGATGTTAAAGGCTGTATTGATGCGGTGTTGGCGGTGACCCAGGTGCTTGTGGGCGATCGCCTGATTACGGTTACTCATGATAGTCCGATGGGGCTGCCTCCACTATTGGGGGACGAGGATCGAATTCAGCAAATTTTGTACAACTTGATCGGCAACGCCATTAAATTTACGGAAAAGGGGAAGGTGCAGGTCAAGGCCAAAGCGGTAACCCAGGGCAGGGGGGCAACGAAGGCGATCGCCATTGCCGTGTCGGACACGGGACCGGGCATTGCCCAGAAAAACCTCGAGCGAATCTTTGAGTCCTTTGAGCAGGGAGACGGGTCCACTTCCCGTCGTCACGGCGGTGCTGGTCTGGGGCTGGCGGTAACTAAACAACTGGTGGATTTGCACTCGGGCAGTATCGCCGTAAGCTCCACATTGGGACAAGGGTCCACATTTACCGTCACGTTGCCCATTGCCGACAGTCCCGCTGCGGGGCTAGATAGTAAGCGCCTGCTCCGTCGTCGTCGCCACGGATCGGCGATCGCCCCCCCTGCTCCCGCCACATCCTTGCCCGCTCTGGCTTCTGAACCCACCAGCAATGGTCGCCACCAGGGCAAGATTTTAATCGTCGACGACGAGCCGGTGAACTTGCGGGTACTGGAGAATTTCCTGAGCTTTGAGGGGTATTCAGTGACCGTTGCCGCCAGTGGTCAAGAAGCCCTAAAGGTCTTAAACACTTTGGCCCAGCCTATTGACCTGGTGTTGCTGGATATTATGATGCCTAACCTATCGGGCTATGACGTCTGTAAAAAAATCCGAGAAACTCGCCTGGCGGCTCAGCTTCCGGTAATTATGCTGACCGCAAAGGATCGTCTAGACGACTTAATTATGGGCTTTAAATGTGGAGCCAATGATTATTTAACAAAGCCCTTTATTAAAGATGAGTTGTTAATGCGAATTAACACCCATATTCATCTTTCAAAAATCAGTTCGGCTTACCAAAGATTTGTCCCCCACGCCTATTTAGAATTCCTAGACAAGGAAAGTATTTTGGACGTCAAGCTAGGGGATCATGTGGACCGAGAAATGGCGATTATGTTTAGCGATATTCGCGGTTTTACCAGCATGGCGGAGGGCATGACATCGCGGGAAGGGTTTGAGTTTATCAATCGCTATTTACAGCTGGTTAGTCCGATTTTGCGCGGTCACGGCGGCATTATTATGAAGTACTTAGGAGACGGCGTGATGACTGTATTTCCCAATGGTCCCCAGGATGCCATCAGTGCGGCGATCGCCAAATTAAAAGCCGTCAGAGAGCGCCGTCGCAAAGCTGTTCTCGAGCAAAGCAACGCCACCCATGACGAATTAAATAGTGGTGTCAGTAACGGCGAAAATGGCAACGGTAATTTCTCCAGGGGAGACGCCATTATCCGCATTGGAATCGCTATCCACTGCGGTCCAATTATGATGGGAATTATTGGCGAAAAAGACCGAATGCAGGGGGATGCCCTATCCGACAACGTCAACTTAGCAGCTCGTTTAGAAGGACTAACGAAAGTTTATGGCGCGTCCCTCTTGGTATCGGAAGAAACCGTTAATTGGTTAGGCTCTGATCATCCGTTTCATCTACGGTTTTTGGGCTCAGCGATCGTTAAAGGAAAGCGAAATGTAACTGGGCTATATGAGGTGTTTGATGGGGATGGTCCCAGTGAATTTGATTTAAAGGTTGCCACCTGCGACGCGTTTGAAAAAGCGGTTAGGGACTACTGCGAAGGTCGGCTAGCAGACTCTCGCCAGGGCTTTTCTGAAGTGTTAGATATTAATCCTGGCGATAGTTGTGCGCTGTATTACTTGGACCGATTAGAAGAAGCCGAGCGAGAGGGACTTGGGGAACAGTGGGATGGCGTTTTACGGCTTACCCACAAGTAGTGTTCCTGGCGTCCGTTGACTCGACTCGGCTTCTATACAATTTGATTTTTATTGATTAGCTAAATTGATTAGCTAACATTGAGGCTAACTGGCTTAGGGCTGATGTAGCCTAGCCAAGCTTTAGAATTGTTGTCAGAACATACTCTAAAACTGAGTTTAGGAATGCGAGCAGTGCTGCCCCTAAAATTGCGCTCCAAATGCCCCACTTTAGGCGGAATCCTTTGATTAGCCAGGCAGACAATCCAAAAATAATTACGCTGACAATAAAGGAAAATAGCCCTAGGGTGAGAACCTTGAAGGGAAGGGTGAGCCAACCGGGCACCAGCTGGGCGATCGCGTTAAACACCCCGATAACAAATCCAGAAATCAGAGCTTTTAGGGGAGAGTCAATTTGAATGCCCAGGGGCAGCTTGCTCATAATAAGCAGGCTAATGGCGGTAATGACGACCGTGATGATAAAGGATACAGGCATAATTAATGGGGATAGGATAGATTGCTGCTTCCTCTTGATAACCGCTGGCTTCTCGCTTTCCCACCGGATTGAGATATTTCTTAGTTGTCCTCTAGGGGACTTTTCGCAGTCTTTTTCTACGGTGACTGCCGCTTAAGGGGCGGTCTATCGTACTGAACTATCAATGTATTTTGAGCTTATTGCGTTAACCCATGGCCGCAGTTCACACCGGTACGAATAACGCCAACTCCGTTGTTTCCCCCGGGGAAACACCCATCGATGCCCCGTTGGCAGAGGGAATGCTGGCGGATAACGAATTTCCCAAAATTCGCTTTCTCAAGTCAGCCACGTCCCAGGCTTGGGTGGACCAGGCGATCGCCCACATGGACGAGATTTTGCTGGACCATGCCCAGTGTGAGCGGAAGGCGGCGGCGGTGGCGATTCAAATTATGTCCCAATATCCAGCGAAACCGATGTTGGTGAAGGCGCTGACGGCGATCGCCCAGGAGGAACTGGAGCATTTTGAACAGGTAAATCGATGGCTGCGGAAGCGAGGAGTGAAGCTTCGGGCTCCCAAGGCTCCTCCCTATGGGGGACGTTTGCGATCGCTGATTCGCCGTCAGGATCCCCACCGCTTTTTGGATAGCCTGCTAGTGGCGGGATTAATTGAGGCTCGCAGCCATGAGCGGCTGGGGCTGTTGGGGCAGCACTGCCCGGATCCCAAACTTGCAGCCTTCTATCGGGGGTTAATGGCGTCGGAGGCACGTCACTATGGCGCCTACTGGGTATTGGCAAAGCGGGAATTTGATGCGGAGACGGCTGAGCAACGCCTGGATGAACTGGCAACCGTAGAAAGCGAAATTTTATCTACCTTGCATCACCATCCTCGGGTTCATAGTTAAAGCGATGCCCATGGGGTGGCGAGGCATTAGTGCGCCCCTAAGCCAGCGCTACCGTGCGGTTCCCTGCCACCACTTCGCCAATAATCCAGGGCTTGGTATTCTGCTGCCGCAAAATCTTCATCGCTTTGTCCGCCGAATCCGCCGGAACCACCACCACAAAACCAACGCCCATATTAAAGGTATTGAACATTTCTAGGCGTTCTACTTTACCCGTGCTTTCCAGCCAGTTAAATACCGGCAAAGGCTGCCAACTTTGGGTTTGAATTTTAAATCCCTGTCCGTCCTGCAAACACCGGGGCAAATTCTCCGGTAAGCCCCCCCCGGTTACGTGGGCCATGCTGTGGATGTCAACGGCTGATTTCAGCAGCGCCAAAATTGGCTTTACATATAGATGCGTGGGCGTCAGCATCACCTGTCCTAACGTGGCTTTTCCTAAGGAGTCAATGGAATCACCCCAGGCGAGCCCCGCATCTGCCACAATTTTGCGCACCAAACTAAAGCCGTTGCTATGGATGCCTGAGCTAGGCAGGGCGATCGCCACATCCCCCACGCTCACCTGTGACCCATCTAAAATTTTTGACTTTTCCACAATGCCCACGCAAAATCCCGCCAGATCATATTCCCCCGCCCCATAAAAACCCGGCATCTCCGCCGTTTCCCCCCCCAACAGAGCACAGCCCGACGCTTCACATCCGGCCGCAATCCCATCCACCACATTGGCTAAATCTTCTGGCTCCAGCTTGCCCGTGGCCACGTAATCCAAGAAAAACAGCGGCTCCGCCCCCGATGTCAGCACATCGTTAACGCACATGGCCACCAGGTCAATGCCCACGGTGTTGTGGATTCCCGTGGCGTGGGCCAGCTTTAGCTTGGTGCCAACGCCGTCGGTGCCTGACACCAATACCGGCTGGGTATAGCCCGCTGGAATTTCAAAACAGCCCCCAAATCCCCCTAGTCCCCCCAGAACCTCCGGTCGGAAAGTGCGCTGAACGCGATCGCGAATTCGGTCCACAAACGCCCGCCCCGCTTCCACATCCACTCCAGCTTCGCGATAGTCCACCGGCTTGCCCTCCTTACGTTCTTTAGCCGCCGACCATTTTATCTTCTGGGTGGGGCGCCTTCGAATTAACAATCAAATTATTTTGATTGCTTACCGGCAGTGGTACTCACTCGCCTAAGTATTAAAAAATAATTAAAGTCGGGGAACGATTTTGACCCATCGGCCAGGGAAAAGACGCAGGGGTGCGATCGCCGCAAACGTCAGAAGGGGTGGGGACTTTAGGCGACCCTTTGCCCGTAACTCGGGGGATTTACGTTTTTGGATGCCGGGATCTGGGTGGGGAGCAATGCCCCGTTATGTCTAACGCTCCGGACAGGTGGCTTGCATTTCCAGGTAACTGTGATAGCCTTTTGTGGCTTCAATGATTGTTAACTTCTGTTTCGCGTTTGTTGTGCAGGAAACGCTGCTGCGACTTTGTCCAACGGAAGTTTGAAGGTTTTGAGCCTCTGTTGGAAAGTCAGTAAAGCGCTCTCACGGAGCAATTGCCGCTGGTGAAGTCGGTTCACAGGACCCTCGCCGCCCATGGCCATTCTTCGTTGGATGCACGCCCTTTCGTTGTCGGTGATCGACCGCTGATTGGAAGGGGTGCCGCGTAAACCTCTTTTGCCTCTGGTGATTCACGTTGGTGATTTACCGCTGGTGAAACGTTACGGGGGAGAAATCCATCCGATGCACTTGCTGTTTACCCCCTAGACATATGAGTTCGTTTAAGCTGCTTCGACCTTGGGCCACTGCAACTGCCGCTTTAAGTTTATTGGCGATCGCCCCTGCCCAGAGTCAAGTATTGAATCGTGCTTCCGAAGGATCATCAGCAATTCGCGTTGCCCAATGGCAGCCGAGCATTACCCCTTCCGAGTCTGCCAGCCTTCCCTCTCCATCCCAAGCGCTGGACGGCAATGTGGCTTCCACTACTCAAGCCAGCACCGGTGTGCCCACCTCTGCCTCAGTTATTACTAAGGTTTACGCCCACGAAATTGACGATCAGGACGCGGTCACCCTTTACGTGCGTGATATTCCAGTCTTGACTTTCTTGGGTGACGAGCCAGCGGGTGAAGATTCTGCCGCCGAGTCTGTGACCCGTGCCGACGATGCTAACGCTGAGCTGGTAACCACACCCTTAGAGCGGGCCCAGCTTGTGGCTCAGAAGCTAGAGAATTTGCACGGTCAGCTTATCCAAACGGAAACGGCTTCGGATATTCGTTTGGAGTGGGATAGCGAGGACGAGCAATATTGGATCACGGCGGGCGATCGCCCCCTCGTGGCTTTGGATGAGCAAACCACGGCGGTGCAGCCCAGCCCCGATTTAAACTCCGACCTAGTGCAAACTACCAACCGGCTACGGCGCTTGGTTTACGGCGCTGAGCCCATTGAGTACACTAGCTCGCGATCGCTGACCAATCCGGCAGTGGCGATCGCGGCTCCGGCTCCCGCCCCTGAGGCAGTGGCTGGCGGCACGGTGCAGTCCACTCAGCTTGGTATTGCCTCCTGGTACGGCGGCTATTTCCACGGTCGTCGCACTGCCAGCGGTGAGCGCTACAACCAAAACGCCATGACCGCTGCCCACCGGCATTTGCCGTTTGGCACGCGGGTGCGGGTGGTGAACCTATCCAACGGGCAATCCACCATCGTGCGCATTAATGATCGCGGCCCCTTTATTCGCGGTCGCATCATTGACCTGTCCTCCGCCGCTGCTGGCCAAATCGGCCTGCGCAGCATGGGTATCGGTCGAGTGCGTGTGGAAGTGCTGAAATAAGCTAGTGCTGAAATAAGCTTAGGTGGGGTACTCCACTGAAGTGCCCGCACTAACAAGCATCAAAAGCCGTGGAATCAGGCGATGACAACTCCTTCTTTCGCAGAATCGTCAAAGCTAACCACCTTCCAAGGGGCCCGTTGGACCTGGATATCATGGGAGGGGTTGGATTATTTGACTTGCGACCTGTTGTCTCCCTGGTGCCACGGCTTTTTTACGCGGAAATTTTTACCAAAAGCCCCTGCGGAATTAACTGCTGCTTTAGGGAAAAATGCCACGGTGCTGCGGGTTAAACAGGTACACGGCGATCGCATCCTAACCCCCACCGAAATAGCCAACGCGGCTCCCGCCCCCGAGTCCATTTATCCCCCAGCGGACGGCGTACTGGCGGAGGACGTCAATCAAGGGGCGTGGGTGTGTACCGCAGACTGTACCCCGGCGCTGATTGGAGACTTGACCACCGGGATGGTATCGGCAGTGCACGCGGGCTGGCGGGGAACGGCGCAAAAAATTGTGCCCAAAGCCATTGAGCGCCTAATTGACCAGGGAGCAAAGCTGGAAACCCTGCGCGTTGCCCTGGGACCGGCCATCAGCGGCGCGGTGTATCAGGTGAACCAAGAGGTGGCGGATCAGCTTGTGGCTACGTTAAAGGGTTCGCCGGATCAGCGGGCGGGGTTAACGCCGGTGCAGCCGGACCCGGAGCCGGGAAAAGCTCGGTTGGATGTGCGCCATGTGAATCTTTTGCAGCTTTTGGCGTTGGGACTGGAGCCGGAGCAGTTGGCGATCGCCCCCCACTGCACCCATAGCGAGCCTGACAGATTCTTCTCCTATCGCCGCGACGGCACCAAAACCGTGCAGTGGTCTGGCATTGTCAGCAAAGGTTAGTTTGCCCCCAAATAATTTTTACGGAATTGCAAACTGGCGCAAGATATTGATACGACGCGGTTAAAATATGTGACGACAAACGAGCCACCTTTTGTCCGCTGTTTGTTTCCCACCACCTTTTGTCCGCTGTTTGTTTCCCACCACCTTTTTTAGCGAGTCCCCGTGAGCACAACTGCCCCCGCCCCTGAGTCCAAGGAAGAGTCTCAAGATAATTCCCCAAATAACGCCCAGGACAGCAACGATAAAACCGTTGTTCGCGACTATTTCAACAGCACTGGCTTTGACCGGTGGCGGCGCATTTATGGGGAGGGCGACGATATCAACAAAGTGCAGCGGGATATTCGCACCGGTCACCAACGCACCATTGATTTGGTGGTGGATTGGTTTGAAGCGGATAAAAAAGCTGCCGAAGAGGCAAAGGGGGAGTCGGGTAAAAGCTTTGGCGATCGCTCCGTGTGTGACGCTGGCTGTGGGGTAGGCGCGTTGGCTATTCCCTTGGCCCAACAGGGAGTGACCGTATATGCCAGCGATATTTCAGAGAAAATGGTAGGGGAGGCGATCGCTCGTGCAGAGGCGCTAGAGCTAGATAAGCAGCCCACCTTTGAAACGCGGGATTTGGAAGCTATTGAGGGCAATTACGATAGCGTCATTTGTTTGGATGTGTTGATTCACTACCCCGATGAAGAAATGGAAGCGATGCTAACCCATTTAGCCAACCGTGCTGACTCCCGGCTAATTTTGAGCTTTGCGCCAAAAACCTGTTTTTATGCCACCCTCAAGCGTATCGGCGAATTTTTCCCCGGTCCCAGCAAAGCCACCCGCGCCTATTTGCACCGGGAAAAGGAAGTGGTAGCAATTTTAAACAAGCTGGGTTGGGAAGTGGCGCGCAGTGAATTTACCGCCACCCGCTTCTACTTCTCCCGCCTAATGGAATTTGTTAAAGCTGAGGCGACAGGGGAAGAAAAAGCTGAAGCCGCCTAGGTTAGTGTGAAAAGAATAAACAAAGGTTGTGACCTCTAGGTTTTTGAGGCGCACTGGCTTTTAGTTCTTTATCGATTCGAAAAGACTCTATTATGCGCCTGTTTAAGCAAATTGCTGCGGGAGTTCTAGTTACCTGGGGGCTGGTGTTTACCATTGCAGGTGTTACGGTCCCTTTTGACTCAACGGAAGATGATCCAGTGAGCACTTTTGCCGGCTGTATGATGCTGGGCTTGCCGCCGCTGGTGTGGGGATTTTTTATTTATCGCGGCCTCAGCAAAGAACAGAAAAAGGCGCGCATTAATACCGAAACGACAACAATAAATCAGGTGCAAGAGACGTTTTTTCGCCTGTTGGAAAGTAACAATGGCGAGCTAACGCTAATGCGCTTTGCCATGGAAACGCGGCTGCCGGCGGAGGAAGCGCGGGAGTTTTTAGACGAGGCGGCGGGGCAGTTTAATGCGTCGTTTCGAGTGGGTGATCGCGGCGAAATTTACTATCAATTTCCCATCGGCGATTTGCCGCCTAACTTACCCCCGGGGCGTTCCTTTCCCGACTCCAAAAATCCATACAATTCCTAATGGCAAAATTATTTTTAACCTTGGCGGGACTGTTTGGTGCCTTGGGGGTAGCCCTGGGAGCCTTTGGAGTCCACGCCCTGAAAGCACAGCTGGACAATCGCGCCTTAGCTATTTTTGAAACCGCCACCCGCTATCAGCTGATTCACGCGGTGGCGATCGCTCTGGTGGCCCTTCTGGCACTACAGCAGGGCACCGACGAAATTTCTACCCCCCTCGCCATTTCCGGCTGGAGCTACTGCCTCGGCATTGCGCTATTTTCCGGCAGCCTATACGGGCTAGCCCTCAGCGGCATCAAAATATTAGGGGCGATCGCCCCTTTGGGCGGCACCGCCTTTATCGTTGGCTGGATTGCCCTGGCGATTTCCCCCTGGCGCTGATGCTCTTACTGGCGTTAATTCTCTTAGAAATCGTCAGGGGTTTGGGCCTCACGGGTTTCAGCGCCGTAAAAAGTGCGTTAGTATGTTGGGTACAAATCACACGGGGCTGTAATGGTTTCGACGTGTTGGCGAAAACTACGTTGTGATACAGGTCGAGAGCGAGCTAACTCTCGGAAATCAATGGCTCAAAACAAAGTAAATGCGAACAACATCGTTCCTTTCGCTCGTAAGGCTGCTGCCGTAGCTTAAAAACACCTCTTATAGGTCCGAGCACTCGTTGACGGACTCCGTTAAAGTCACCGGGTAAAACCCAACGGATGCGCTGATTATAGTTCTTGGGTTCGATAATTAGCTAAGCCTTTAACTCAAGAATCCTACTGTTCGGGATAAGGAACAGTTCCCGCCTTGCGGACTAAAAAGGCTAAACCTGTGAATGAGTGGCGTATCAATACCCAGGGCGGACGATGGGTTCGATTCCCTCCAGCTCCATACTTTTAACTTAATATTTTTCAACGCCATACGGGTGACAGGCGCTTTCCGTCTAGGTACAGTGGAAATCTCTGGCTGCGGCTGCGAGGCGGTGGGCAAACCATGGATCGACTTTGGTGGGCTAGCCCCCTGAAAAAGTCTGCCTGGGGGTATCACAGGCTTCCCCCCAGCGATTACGATGGAGATAGCATCGTCGGGGCTTTGTTGGCGTTAAAAGCCGGATTTTTGATAAGGCTAATGTCCTGTGTGCTAATCACGGCAGTTTTGTTGACCGTGGCAATTGCCAACGCACTCAACGGTTAGGCAAACGGTAAGCTTCTGCAATTTTTTGCACGGTTTTAGGTTCTTCTTTTAGTTCTTCACTAGCACGGTGGCAAGTCACGATGGCGTGGACCAGGCGAGAGGTATTGAAACTCGGGGGCGCTGCCCTGGCAGGACTTTGGGGAGGAGCGATCGCCGATATACCCACCGCCAGATCAACCACTGAAAACTTAGACACGGCAACTCTGAAAACAGGGCAGGCATTAGCGGCATCATCTGGACGAAAGCGAGCGGTGCTGGTGGGGATTAATCGGTATCCCAAGGGCACTCTGGACTGGACCGTTGAAGGGGGGGCACCGCTAAAGGGCTGCTTGACCGACGTGGAGCTGGTGCGGGACACGTTAATTTCTCGATTTGGGTTTGCGCCGGGGGACATCGTCACCTTGACCGACAGTGGAGCGACGCGGGAGGAAATTCAGGAGGCGATCGCCCAAACCTTTGGCTCGTTATCCCCCCAAGATACGGCGGTGTTCCATTTCAGCGGCTGCGGCACCGAGTGGCAGTGGGGGCAGGGTGACTCTACGGAAAGGGCGCGGGCGTTGGTACCGGCGGATGGGCAGATGCCCGGATCACCGACGGAGCGTTTTCAGGATTTACCGGTGGCGGAGGTGTTGCGATCCCTCAATTCGGTAGGCAGTCGTCGGGCGATCGCGGTGATTGATGCTAGCTATGGGGGCGGCGGTGGAGTGTTAACGCCAGGGATTGGGCGGGGGCGATCGCGATTGGCGCCCTGTGACGGTGCGTTAGAGGAAATTTACCAGGGGCAAAATTTAGGACGCCCCCTGCCATGGAAGCAGTGGCCTCAAGGGGTGGTGGTGGAGGCCGGGTTAGGGGGCGATGCGGTGGAACTGCCCTGGGGAAAGGTGTGGGCGGGTGCCCTTACCTATCAGTTGGTGCAAGGGTTTTGGCAACTGGTGCCGCCACGAACAACGCAAATTGATTTGGGACCCACGTTGGCCCACGCTAGTTTAACGGTGGGCGATCGCGAAATTCCGTCAGTGTTGGGGCGGGTTCCTTTTGATTCGTCTGGTCCGTCGGGAAGCCAGCAGAGTACGGGGGACTTTCCCTTGGTGCCCACGGCAATTCCCACGGAGGCGGCGGGCTCGGTGATCGGCAATGGTGGTGATACCCCTCGGGTGCAATTGGCGGGGCTGGATCCGCTGATGCTTTATTACACCAGCAGCGGGTCGGTGTTTGAGGCGATCGCCCCTGATGGAAAGGGAATGTCCGGGACCTCATTTTTCAGCGGCACCCTGACTAAAAAAGACCCGCAAGATGGCAACGCGGATCCAGAGAATAATGTCGCTGACGGCGATGGCGTGGAGAAACTCTGGTTACTGCGCGATCGCCAAGGACTGAAAGGAAACCTGGTGCCGGTGGTAAAAGGTCCCGATAGTGCTCTGGTGGAAGGGCAGCAGTTTCGCGAGTGTGGGCGGTTGATGCCCGCAAGCCTGTCGGTGGTTGTGGCGGTGGACAACGGTCTGGAGCGCATTGAGCGGGTAGACGCCATTAGCGCCTTAACGGGGGTTGCCAATGTGGAAATTGCCGCCGATGCCCAGGCCCCCGCTGATATTGCCTTTGGTCGCCATCGGGAGGGACCACTGCCAGGAAGCACCGAAGAAGGGGCCTCCTACTCCAATCGCTACGGGCTATTTTCCGTGGACGGCTCCGTAATTCCGTCGACGCTGATTTCTGGGGATGAGGCGGTAAAAGTGGCGGTGCAGCGGATGGCTTTGCCCCTTAAATCGCGTCTGGCGGAAAAGTGGCTGCATCTAACGGATAACTGCTACCAAAGTGCCATTCCCTTGCAGACTCGCGTGGTTATCGACGGCGCTGATCCGTTGCCTGCTCGCTATCCTTTTGCCGCCGGAACGCCTCCCTTTAATGGCGCCGCAGCGATCGCCGGGCAAACAACTGCCGGTAGAACACCCGCAAGAAAAATAAAAATATCGAAGACTCCTGCCCAGGAAACCTTAAAAAAGTCCCAAAAAGACGGCAGCGGTCCCCACAGTTTAACGGTGCCCACGTTGCCTGTCGGTGCGCCGCTTCGTATCGATATTACGAGTGAGTGTGATCGCCCTTTGTACCCACTAGTGTTTGCCTTTGACGCCATGGGGGGCGCTTTTGGCTATGTGCCTAGTCAAAGCTGGAGCTTGGAGCCGGGCACCGTTCAAACCCTATTTAAAGACTCGCCATGGATATTGCCCAGTCAGCAAACCACGGTCAATAGCTATGTGCTGGTAAGTCAGCATCCTTGGACGCAGGTGCGGGAGCAATGGGAAATGGTTAAACGTCCAGGGGGGGGAGCCGGGATGGTGCCGTTGGAAAACCCTGTGGCGTTGGCGCGAGCCGCCATTAGCGACCTGGCAGCCACCTGTGCTTTTGGCTTACCCAATGGGGACGGAGGCGATCGCCCGCTGCTAAACTTGCGCCAGTGGGTATCCCTACGCCTGTCCTACCGGGTGGTGTAAAGTCGTAGGGGTTTGGGCAAAGTTCCACCAATCCTACGATCAGCTCCGACTTCCCTTAATAGGGAGGGACTGAGGGGGATCCTCACCATCTCCCGCCCTCACAGAATCAATATCTTGCCGCGAGCTATCGCTGCTGAGGATCTCCCTAACCCCCTTGTTAATGGGGCTCGTTTCGAACTGGTGCTGATCGCCTGTTTATTGCTTTTTGTCTCCGTCCATGGTCCCTAAGATTTCGGCGTTGTGCCTTCGTTTTCCCTATGCGGCTACGGCGATCGCCGTTTTGGGTAGTTTAGCGATCGCCTTGCCCGCCCGCGCTGACCGGCTAGTGCGCTGGAATTTTGACGGCAGCCGAGGACAGCTAACCTTTGTCACGGACGAGCCGGTTCAGCCCCAGGCGCGAATTATTAACAATCCCCGGCGCTTGGTCATTGATCTGCCGGGGATTAATTGGACCCAAAGCACCGCCGAGCGATTGTTCCAGGGGTCGGTGCGTTCTGTGCGGGTGGGACAGGTGGAGCCTGGGATAACGCGGCTGGTGGTGGAGCTGGCTCCCAACGAGCAACTCAGCTCGGACCAGGTGCGGGTGCAGCATTTAGGGGGGAATCGCTGGACTATTCAAGGGTTGCCCACGGCGATCGCAGCTCGACCCCGTCCCCGTCCTTTGCCGCCGCGCTCCTCCCCGCCGCGCCAACTGCCTCCCATTCGCACCACTCCCCCTCGACGGTCCCAAGGGCAGGAGCGCTGGGTGCCGGGCGCCTTGGCGGAGGTGATGGAGCGTAACCGTCAGCGGGGCGTACCGGGGGCAGAAGGATCCTCGGCGGACGTTACGGTCACCAATTTTTCTGTGGATAGTGATGCTCTGCGTTTG
This sequence comes from uncultured cyanobacterium, assembly GCA_937883785.1. Taxonomy (GTDB): domain Bacteria; phylum Cyanobacteriota; class Cyanobacteriia; order CACIAM-69d; family CACIAM-69d; genus CALGDE01. The sequence continues at coordinate 17,670 of CALGDE010000039.1, read as the reverse complement.
CAAACCTCCGGCGGCACGCCCCGGGTGCAAACTTATGACGGCATCGGCGGGCGTCAGCTAATTATTGAACTTACCAACGCCAGCTTCCGTGGCACCGCTGATCGGCTGGTAAACCGCCTGGGGGTAGCCCGGGCAATTTTGTCCCAGGTGGATCGCAATCGTGTGCGCCTCACCCTGAACTTAGTGCCCAACAGCACTGACTTTAATATTCAGACGGACCGCAACAACACCGTCGTTATTACCCCGGTCCCCGGTACCGTGCGCCGTCCCCGTCCCCAGCCCGGTGGTTTTCCTCCAGGGGAACTGCCAACGGTTCAAGGGCAGCGGTTGGTCATTATTGACCCTGGACACGGCGGGCGCGATCCGGGGGCGATCGGCATTGGCGGGCTGCAAGAAAAAGGCGTTGTGCTCGATATTTCTCGCCAGGTGGCAAGTTTGCTGCAACAGCAGGGGGTGTCGGTGGTGATGACCCGTAGCGATGATCGCTTTATTTCCCTCCAGGGGCGCACGGCGTTGGCTAACCGCACCAATGCTGCTGCCTTTGTGAGCATTCACGCCAACGCTATCAGCCTGAGCCGCCCCGACGTTAATGGTGTTGAGACCTATTATTTTTCCAATAACGCCCTGGCCCAGTCCATCCACCAAAGCATTCGCCGCACCTTTCCTGAACAGCGCGATCGCGGGGTGAAGCGAGCCAGATTTTTTGTTATTCGTCGTACCCGTATGCCCGCTAGCTTGGTGGAGGTGGGATTTGTCACCGGCAATCAAGATTCCGTTTGGTTGCGGGATCCACGATGGCGATCGCGGATGGCTCGGGCGATCGCCATCGGTATCTTGAATTATCTACGCTAGGGGCTAAGGGCTTTGCGTTTTCTAGGTTGCGTTGCCATCCTGAGCGTGGCTTCTCAGATACAAAGCGAGACTGGCAAAAAGCAACTCGGCGGCGAGGTAAATATACATAACTAGGTTTGGCGATCCGTCTAAAATAATTCCCAATATTCGGGTGGCAGCCATCGCCAAAAGAACAATGGCGATCGCCCACAATCCCAGTGAAATCCACTCCCCATGAAACCCAAGGATCAGGAGGATGGCTCCCACAGCAACGGACATGCCTCCATAGGTAGCTCTGAGATCAATGACCCCGGACGAGGTGCTTGGGCTCCCGCCGGTTACCCACACAGACAGTGTCACTGGGAACAGTGCGAAAGCGACTCCGTAAAGGACAAAAAAAAGCCCCGCCGCATAAACTAAGAATTTAGCTGCCTTCATATGCTGTGAACCTTCTGTCGCCAATCTGATTGCTCCAACGCGGAGCTGATAACGTCAGCTCGCTGTCACAAAATTAGCTCAACTCTACTTTCCCCCTTATCAAGGGAGGACTGAGGGGGGATCCTTACCTTACGCCCCGTTATCAAGACTCCCCGCTACCGGCTCAAGCCTCAGAGGATCCCCCCCTTGGTAACGGTGGCTTTTCGTTGAACTGACGTTGATAACTACGCCGCAGGCGGCGCAATTTCCCCTGACTTGCCTGCAATGTTGTTGCATGTTTTCAGCGATTCAGTGTAATCCTGTTTTCGGTACCTTAAGGGGCGTCATTAATTAAAGCTACGATCCAAACGCTTATGCCCCAAGTGCCCGTAATTCAAGTGCCCGTAATTCAAGCGCCCGCAATCCAAGTATCAGCAACTCAAGCGCTACTGAACTTCTAGGGCATGTGCTCAGCTAGGCGCCAGAAGCTCTACACAGTGGGGAGTACACCCCCTCTCAAATCAAACAGGCTGGCTGTAATCCTCGTTATGATTGGGTTTGGAGTTTGACTGAGAACAGCCCCTAGCTGGCTGTGATTTTTGTGGGGCGATTCTTGTGGGGCGATTGATGTACTCATCACTGCATAAAGCTTTTCGCCTTTAGGCGCTTATTTAGGCATTTAATTTAGGTATTTAAAGTACCTTGACCTCTTCCTTTCTTTTATCTTTGAAACCACAGCCGTGACAGATCCTTCTTTCGCTGATTACAGCTCAGACGATTCGATTCAAATTGATTTGGAACAGGTAGATATTGCCTCCGCCATTGAGCACGCCATGTTGCACCCAGCGGCCACAGAGGAGCATTTGGAAATGTGGTGTGGGCAGGCGGAACGGTACGGCTTTGCCACGGTGTGCATTATGCCCTGGCATGTTCAAAAGGCGGCGACGCTACTCCAGGGCAAGTCTCCCCAAGTGTGCGCGGTCATAGGATTTCCCAGCGGTGCCACCACCTCCGCTGCAAAAATTTTTGAGGCTCAGGAGGCGATCGCCAACGGTGCCCGGGAATTGGACGTGATGATTAACCTAGGGCAGCTAAAGATGGGACAAAGTGACACCATTTATCGAGAGCTGGGAGAAATCTGTGAGGCGGCAGAGGGCGGCGTTAAAGCGATTTTAGAAATGAATTTGTTGGATCCTGACGAGATTCAGCTCGCCGTAGAAATTGCCCTGGATGCCGGTGTCTCTTTCCTTAAAACTCACACTGGCTGGCAGGGGGGCGTTACCGTTGACCAGGTGCGAATGCTGAAGGAGCTGGGGCGCGATCGTATTGGCATTAAAGCTGCTGGCGGCATCCATAATCCCTATGAAGCGGCTGCTTTATTGTTGGCAGGCGCAACTCGCTTGGGCACCTCCCGTGGTCCCGACTTTGTGGCACGGCGATCGCAAATCACCCTAGAACCAGCGGAAGAGCAGACGTAAAGTCTCGGCTATTAAACGCCGCCACTCCGCTGGGAGCAACGCGGTCATTACTGAATCCAGCCGCCGTTATCTGCTGCATCATTGCCACTGTCTTGCACCGTACTGTCTTGCGCCGGTACTGTTTCTACCACCGGAATGATGTCACCGGGGGAAGAACCTTGGGGGGCTGAAGCCGGCACGGAACTTTCAAAGGGGGCAGGGGCAGAGCTGGATGCCACCTGTTCCGGCGCAGGACCGTCAATGGTGTTGCCGTAAAACGGAAATTGAATTTGATTGCGGGTGGCGTTAAAGACCGCATTGCGCCCATTGCCCTGGATTTGATTGCCTCCGGGACTGCCTGCCGAGCCTAAGTCGGGCACCGCGTCGCCAATGACCACCACGCCGTCGTTTTGGTTATTTTCAATGGTGTTGCCGCGCAAAATTGGCTGGGCAAAGCCGTTGATAATTACGCCGTCACGGTTATTGATGATGCGGTTATTTTGCAGAGTGGGGCGGGCGCGATCGCCGATGGCAATACCGTAGCCGGTGGATTCAAACACATTGCCAGAAATTAAACCGCGCGAGCCTTTGGTAACGGCAATGCCGTTGCCGCCATTTTGGTAAAAAATACTGTTCTGCACCGTTACATCGGCATTGCCTGCCATAAACAGCCCCTCTCGATGGCTGCCGGACAGGGTGGACGATGTCACCGTCGCTGCTACCCCTTCCACCCAAATGCCAGTGCCGCGGGTGTTGGGATTAGATACGGTAATTCCTTTTGCCTGGGCACCCTGCCCCAGGACGATCGCCACCGATTGCCCCGCTTGGGTACGACTTAGAAACCGCCCGCCGCCAACAATTTCAACCCCCTGTCCCCGGCTAGTTTCGCTGCCTCGCAAGGTCACTCCCTGGGGAATTTCCAAGGGAAACTGCTCCCCTGTCTCCGCGCTGTAGGTGCCTGGCGCTAGCTGAATAACCATCCCCGGACGCACATTGGCGATCGCCTGGGTAATGGTGCGAACCGGTGTACCAAAGGTGCCTATATTGCTATCGCTGCCCGCACGGCTATCTACGTAGATAACCTGGTTCGTCTTTTCCTGACCCACTAACACCCCATCAGCAGGCACCGCTTGAACCTCGATATTCGATGCCCCCGAATCTGCTGGCTCTGCGGCGATCGCTGGGGTGAAAGTGGCGGGAATTAGGCTTAGGCAGGCAGCAAAAATAATACGTTGGGGGTGGCGGGAGGAAAATCGCACGGTCATGTGAGAAGAGGGGATAGAAGGGCTGGCTCTCAATTCAGACTGCTTGTACTGGGAGCCCAATGGTCAAACAAAAATCACTTTTAAGCAACGCTGTGTGTGGTGGGGTTACGCAATACAAAACCTGGTGCAAAACCTGGTGCAAAGCCGGCGCTGCTTTTACATTTGCAGCTAGCACTCAACCACAGCGGAATATCGACTACGCCAAGAATAATTACGGCGCAAAGATTGCCAACATTATTTCATATCTCCTAAATAAAACCTCGCTCAACCGGCATTGCTCCTGAAAACCGTGTCAAGCGAGGTTTATTTAGATCTTCACTGTCTAAAACGTAGAAAAGCCATTGCGCTTCTGCGTTTTAGAGTCCAACTAAGTACTCTTCTAGTGGAAGCTCGCTTGGTGGCGAATCATTCCCATGTACTCGTTTCGGATGTCCTGATTGGTCGTAAACTCACCCCGCATTGCTGTGGTCGTGGTCCAGGAACCAGGTTTTTGCACACCGCGCATCACCATGCACATGTGAGTCGCCTCAACCACCACTGCGACTCCCTGAGGCTGTAGAACCTCTTGCAGCGCATCAGCAATTTGAGACGTCAAACGTTCTTGAACTTGCAAGCGACGAGCGTACATCTCACAGATTCGAGCGATTTTGGACAAACCAATAACCTTGCCATTGGGAATGTAGGCCACATGGGCTCGGCCAATAATTGGCAAGATGTGGTGTTCGCAAGAGCTGAATAGATCGATATCCCTCACCAGCACCATCTCGTTCGAATCTTCGTGGAAAATTGCTTTGTTCAGCAACTTTTCCAGAGATTGGTTGTAGCCGGAGGTCAAATGCTGAAGTGCCTTGACCACACGATTGGGGGTTCCAACCAGCCCTTCGCGGTCCGGATCTTCACCTAAGCCAATTAATAGGGTACGCACCGCCTGGCGCATATCCTCGTCTGTGACACGCGATTCGGTCGTCGCAGCCAAAGATTTTTCAAGTTCTTCAGCGCGAGCAAGCTCACGAGATGTAGATAAAGTCATTACTGTTGTGGGTTAGGAACTCTGGGAGGCGAAACGATGTCACATTCGACACCAGAGCTAACCATTGATATTGGTGAACTGTAACTATCGCTCATTAGGAATCGCAGGCGTGTTAGCGCCCCAGCAGCAAAGATGTAGTTCAAACTATTTCTATAGTTCGGACATTCCAGCCCTAGACTAGACTTCCTTACGGCTGCAGGCTTGTCTAAACGAACTGCTTTTATCCTTACTTGTCTGTTGATCCGCACAGGTCACGACAAAACGTTACGGTGTTTATTAATAACACAAAACTTGTTAAACAACATGGAAGTTGTTTAATTATTTTTTCTGCGCTAGCTGGATCTATTTTAATGGTCCTTGGGGGTAGAGGGCATAAAAGTACGAGTGGGCGCGTGATTAATGTTACGCCTGCTTCAGGGCAAAATGAATAGCTGGTGAATATAGAAAATAACAAGGGATAGCTGGGATTTTAAGGCTTTCAACGATTTTCGGTTAAGCCTGTCTATCCGTCGGTTTTACTGAGAATCAATGTAGACTTTCGTCAATTTAATGAGAAAAGCTTTGACTTGAAGGTTGCTAATGGGCGCGACGACTTAGGGTTCGTAGCCACTGAAAAGCGATAACTGCGATCGCCAATGCAACAAATCCTGTTATTCCTTTGAGCAGTAAAAATCCCCCGAGGGCAAACATGCTGCCGAATAGGACAAATAGGCTAGCGGCCACTCGCTGAAGATCGAGCTTAAGGGATTGGGCGGGGACGATGCTGGTGCGCTGACGCTGGCGAGACCAGCCGGGACCGCCGGGGCGAACCTTGGCGTAGAAGCGGTCCAGGGTTTCGTCTGATTCGGGAGGGGTGAGCAGTAGGGTGGTTCCCCAAATCAGCGCCGATAGTCCGGTGGTGACCAGAAGCCGCAGCCCGAAGTCGTCGATTTTTAAAATGGGCACCACGCTGGTGGCAAAGCCGATCATGGAACCGGCGACCATGGCGGCTAGCTCTGTGGCTGCGTTGACGCGCCACCAGAACCAGCGCAGGATTAGCACCGCGCCAGGACCGGTACCGATCGCAATCACTAGCCGAAAAACGGTGGCAATATCTTCGGTAAAAAAGGCGGCGATCGCCCCCAACACCGTCACCAGCAGCGACATACCCCGCCCCACCCACACCAGCTCCGATTGGCTAGCGTTGGGGGAAATAAAGCGCCGATAGAGGTCGTTGGTTAAATATGACGCGCCCCAGTTGATGGAGGTGGAGACGGTGCTCATAAAGGCGGCGATTAGGGAAGCGACCACCAAGCCGAGCACCGCAGGGGGCAGGAAGTCGAGCATTAGGGTGGGGTAGCCCAGTTCAGGATCTTCCAGGTTGGGGTACAAAACCATTGCTGCAAGCGCCACCAAAATCCACGGCCAGGTGCGGATGCCGTAGTGCAGGATATTGAACCACCACGCCGCTTTTTCCGCCTCCGCTTCCGACTTGGCAGCCAGCAAACGCTGAATAAATTCTCCGCCCCCATCGCTGCGGCGAAAACTCCACCATTGCAGCAACACGTAAGCGCCAAAGGTGCCCGCCGTAATGCCCGCTGCGTCACTCCATTGAGGAATCGTAAAAGGACCGTTATTCCATTGCAGCGGCAAAAATGCCAGGGTGTCTTGGGTGCCAATTGCCTGCACTTGGGTCAGCAGTTCAGGGATTCCGCCCACTTCGGTGATCGCAAACCATGCCACCACAATTGCACCAAACAGGGCGAGGAAAAACTGAATAAAATCCGTCGCCACCACCCCCCATAACCCGGAGAATCCGGTGTAAATTAGCACAAATAAGCTGACGCCCACCACGCTAAACACTTTTAAATTGTCCGCCGGTTCAACGCCCACGCTTTGCCAAAGATTTAGAGCATCCACCACCTTCACCATGGCCAACATGGCGTAGCCAATACCAATGCAGTTGGTGGGAACCGCCAGCAGAAATGCTTTAACCGCCCGCAATATCGCGGCCATTTTGCCGCCATAGCGCAGCTCCGTCAGCTCCGCGTCGGTCACCACCTCTGATCGCCGCCACAGCCGTGCAAATACGTACACCATAATCAGGTGGGCAACGGCAAAGCTCCACCATTCCCAGTTGCCCACAATGCCCCGCGTCGCCACCACTCCAGCTACGTACAACGGCGTATCAATGGAAAAGGTGGTGGCCGCCATGCTGGTGCCCGATAGCCACCAGGGGAGCGATCGCCCGGACACAAAAAAGTCTTCCAAACTGTTCGACGCCTTGCGGGATAACCAAAGCCCAATGCCCAAGGATGCCAGCAGGTAGAGCAGTACAACAATCCAGTCAATGAGTTGCATGGGCGGTTCCGTTTCTAGCAGCGCTAACCAAGTTAATCACTCCGGTTCGCTATCCCGGCGGTGAACATGATCAATTGACACACACCGTTTTGGATTAAAGCGGTAGCCTAGTGGAGAGTGTTGAGGGGTTTGTAGTTTTGAGTAGTTTTGAGCTGGCTAGGTCGCTGGATATAATTGGATTTTTGGTGCCGTTGCCGAACTGGGTGCCCTTTATTGTGGAAGTCAGCGGCGAGGCGATCGCTGGAGTTTGCCTTTGGTCACTGGCGCTGTACCTGGGCTTATCTCCCGTGGGCGACTGGATGATGGACCAAATTATCCGCTGGTTTGATTTTGCTGAGCGATCGCTCTACGCCACCGAGGAAGAATTCGAGCGCACCCGAACAAACCGCGAAGCCCAAAACGCCTTTTACGCGTCAATTTTTAGCATTTTCCCCTTCTTCTTGGCAGGCATTGGCGCGAACTGGTTTATTGCCTGGAGTTTAGGCACTGGCTGGACCGTCAGCGTTGGCATTATTGCGGTGATGTCCTGCGGCATCTATGAGCTGGGGCGGCGCACGGGAAAGGCTGAGGGCGATTCCTAGGGCTCGACGGTTATGACGGCTGCCATACCCACCCACGGGGGAAATTTGCGTTGGGCAGCGGCGATCGCCCAATGTGCCCCCGATGAAATCCTCGACTTCTCCGCCAGCATCAATCCTCTGGGACCACCCCAGTCCGTCCTTGATGCCCTGCGAAACGCCATCGAAAGTCAGCAGGCTTTAACCGCCTATCCCGACCCCAGCTACAGACGCCTGCGGGAAGTGATCGCCCAACACCACAATATCGACCCGGATTGGATATTTCCCGGCAACGGCGCAGCTGAACTCTTCACCTGGATTGCGCGAGATTGCAGCGATCTAGCCACGGTGTACCTACCGGTGCCCGCTTTCGCCGATTACGAACGGGCATTAAAAGCACTCAATATCCCAATCACAACCATTCCCCTATCGCTGGAGCCGGATAACTTTGACCTACCCTGGGCGCGATCACCCCAACCCCACAGCGCCCTGCTGCTGAATAATCCCCACAACCCCACCGGTCGTCTCTGGTCTGCGGATGCTATCCGTGGGCAGCTTGCCGAAACTGCTGAGGCGCTGGATTTGGTTGCGATCGATGAAGCATTTATAGATTTTTTGCCGCCAGATCAGCAGCAAAGTTTGATTGACCAGGTGGCGGAGTATCCCTCGTTGGTAATCGTGCGATCGCTCACCAAGTTCTACAGCATTCCAGGGCTGCGGCTGGGGTATGCGATCGCCCATCCAGACCGCCTTAAACGATGGCAGCAATGGCGAGATCCCTGGTGTGTTAATGCCCTGGCGGAAGTGGCGGGGATAGCAGCCCTGGGCGATCGCGATTTTGCCCGGCAAACTTGGCAATGGCTGCCGACGGCGCGAGGGCAACTGCAAGATGGGATTAGTAAACTGCCAGGCATGACCGTGTATCCAGGTGCAGCAAATTATTTGCTGGTAAAAAGTGCAATGGCGGCGGAGATTCAACAAACGCTATTGATGGGCGATCGCATTGCCATCCGTAATTGCTCCACCTTTCCGGAGCTGGGGGACAACTATTTCCGCATTGCCGTGCGTACCCTCTCGGAAAATCAACGGTTGATTCACGCTCTTCAGTGAAGCTGTGGGATTGACCATTTACTGGCTGATTCGTTGATAAAAATTTGCCCAAAGTGACAAAAATTCTCGCCGAAGGATCTTCCCTGTAACATCTCCTTTCCGCCTGATCCCCAATCCCCGAACACCTGCTAGGCTTGGTAAGTTAAGTGGGATATAGCGTGGCTCTCAGCGCGTTTCTAGCCATAAAAACGTGTACAAGAAAGTCCACGCCATCGTGTTTTTAGAAGGCTGTTGAAAGCTGAACTAAAGGCTTATCAATAGGCAGTCTAGGAAGCCCTAAGTAAGACCGTTGGGAGTTATAAGCGTCCGTGGGTTCTGAACTAGCTCAAATCGATGTGTCGCCCCGGAAAGGTATGTCATCAGCCGCCCTTCCCAATTCCGTTTTAGGGGATGTGTTGGCTGAGTTTCCTGGATTGCGATCGCAGATTTATTTCAAAAATTCCCTCACCGCCCTGTCCCACGCCATGGAAGATTTGGTGCTTTCCGGGGCGGAGGATGAGCAACCCATTGTTGTTGCCTGCTTTCAGAAAGAGCGATTTTATCGTCAGGAAGCAAAACGCTACGAGCGCATTGGACGGAAATCGCCCCACGTTTTTGTGCTGGCATCGCCAGAAACAGATTTAATCGCCAGCCCCAGCAACCACGAAGCGATCCCTTTTACGCCGGATGATGCGCTAGCCAACGAGTGGCACCTGGTGATTTTGGGCGACAACTATGCTGCCTGTTTAATCTGTGCTGAGCGGCGGGAAACGAGTGAAACTGCCGCCACGGGTAAGAAGTCGGCTTTGACTGAGTCGCCCATTGAAAGTCGCACCCGCCGCTTTGAGGGGATTTGGACCTTTGATCGCAAGATCACCTGTCAATCGGCGCTAATTTTGCTGGAGCGCATTATTCACTATCGCCCCGATCTGAAGGAGCGCCTCACCCCCCTAATTACTGCCATTCCCGAATCCGTTGCTAAGCCCTTTAGCCACCGTGACCCGGAGCCTTTTGCCCAGCGGCTAATGACCTATTTGCAAACGGGGCAGAACAAGCTGACAAAGGCGTATCAAAATATTGCCAATAAGGAACGGCGGGAACGGCTGATTAATTCCATTTCGTCCACCATTCGCCAATCCTTAAATCCCGATGAGGTGTTGGTGATCGCCACCAAGGAACTGAGCAAAGCACTCCGAGTTTGCCGTTGCCTTGTGTACCGTTGTCAAGTAGGCGATGAGACCACGGAGATTGTCCATGAAGCGCTGGCGGCAAATGTGCCGGCTCTGGCGGGAAATTCATGGATGTTGAAGGATAATCCTCTGTTTCAGGCGATCGCCCAGGACGATGTGACCGCTGTGGCGATCGCGGATACTGCCTGTGATGAGCGGCTTTTGGAGCCCGCTGATAATCTGGCGCAACAGGTGGCGCAACAGTGGAATATCACCTCTTGGCTGCTGGTGCCGGTGCGCTATCGAGATAAATTTTTGGGAGTTATTGAACTGCATCACTGCGGCAGCTTTACCCATACCTGGTCCCAGGATGAGGTCAGCCTAGTGGAGGCAGTGGCGGTTCAGTTGGGGGGAGCGTTGTTGCAGGCCCAAGCCTACGCAGACCTAGAGAATTTCAGTGAACAGCTAGAGGTGCTGAATCAAACCCGAAGCAACTTAATTGCGATTACAGGACATGAGTTGCGAACGCCTTTGTCCACGATTCGGGTGTGTTTAGAAAGCTTGGCAAGCGAGCCGGATATGGCCCAGGAATTGCGCCAGATAATGTTAGAAACGGCGCTAGATGACGCGGATCGAATGCGGTATCTGGTGCAAGACTTTTTGACCCTATCGCGCCTGGAAAGTGGGCGAGTGCCGTGGAATTTAGAACCCCTTTCCGTGCAAGAGTGTGTGGATTTAGCCCTGAGTGGTATTTATACTCGGTTGGATGCTTCGGTGCGTCCGGCGATTATTCTCAAGATTCCAGCCCACCTAAGCCCCATTGAATCTGACGGAGAGTGGCTGGTGGAAGTGCTATCTAAACTATTAGATAATGCCTGTAAATTTACGCCCAATGACGGCAAAATTGTGGTTACGGCTTACGAGGTTGATGACAATAACCTGCAAATCACGATCGCCGATACGGGACGCGGTATTGAAGAAAATCAGCTAGAGGCGGTGTTTGACCGGTTTTACCAGGCGGAAGGATCGTTGCGACGCACCGTAGGTGGTACCGGTTTAGGGCTTGCCATTTGCCGACAGATTATGAAGGGGCTGGGCGGTCGAGTTTGGGCGGAATCTGAAGGTCGAGAGTGTGGTAGCGAGTTTCATTTGCTGGTGCCGATCGCCGATGAAATTATTCCGGCGATCACTTCAGATTCTGCGCCTGTCAGCGATAGCACCGTATCTTTATCTCGGGAAGCTATCCGTGCAAAATACCGCAAGATTGTCCAGTCAACTTGAAGTGCTGTTTGATTGGAAGACTGGTTAAAAAGTGAAGAATGCGCGAGAAGGACGCCTCACCTGTTGTGTTGATCAGCTATTGAATAAACCAAAGCATCGTCCTGCGTAAAAAGACTCGGGGCTGCCACCATTTATGGTTGGCCCTTGAATTGTTGGAATAGTCAGCGATCGCTGAGGGCCATCGTTTGCGAAAACCAGGCAAAGCCAATAGCGGGAATTTAGCTTAATTGCGCGATTCAAAGATGACACGCCCTAATCTAATTCCAGCCAGCCGTGTCTGACAGCATGCACTATTCGATTAATGGCTATGTAATCTTGCTCAGTCAAGCTGCCGTATAGTAACTCTGACTGAATTTTTTGGCGATTTTGAAAGGAAAGCTTTCCAAGCTCCTGAGCTTCTAAGAAAACATTGATTACGCCAGTATTGATTACGTCAGTGTTGAGGTGGTGCTTTTCAAACGGCTCATACATGGTCCATATTCCAATTGGTGCGAAGTGTTTTTTGAGTCTCTAACTTGCTTCCGCGGCTTTTCAATCAGTGTGAAAACCGCTGAGAAGGCACAATGAGATAAGCAGAAGCTTGAAAAAGCAAAAAGCATTACCCCAAGCCGAACATCACACATAGAAGGGTGACAATACAATTCGTTGTGTAATGCCTGTCACAACCAAAAACTAAATATATGTGCTTTGGGGGACCGTAAAGAATCCAAGCCTAATCAGTTTAATTGAGCTGGGTCATTAGACCCTTAAGAAGTATTGGCAGCCCTCGTCCTCCAGCCCCCCTGCAACTATGCCCAGGACATGCTTCTCACTAAAGAGAAGGGGAGCAGGAATAAGGAAAAACGGACTTGTCTGAAGTTTCTCTCCCCAGGGAGGGGATTTAGGGTAAGGGCGAGGATTCATGCAGGAGGTCCATTGACTCTAGTCAATATCAAGCCAGCCCCGTCTAATCGCATGAACCATACGATCAATTGCCTTACAGTCCTCACTAGTTAAGTCACCGCTTAATAAAGCAGATCTAATTACTTCACGACTATCATTTGTTACTCTTCTAGATGCCCAAACTTCTGAGTAAATGTCAGATAGATCAATATTATTAGAGACCAGATCAAACAGCATGGCCATATGTTTAAAACTCCTGGAATACTAGAGACGACTTCAGCTGCTAAGTGCGTTAGCTGTTGAGTAATTGCTAATTAAATCTAGTTGAACCTTGGTAACCGTTAACGATTCAACAGCTAGATTTAATAGCTGGTTCTAAGATGCTTAAAAGACTTCTCTAATCACTCTTTGCAATTGTCTCAAATACGACTCTATAGTGCTTATATCTTTCGGTATAGATGTAGAAAGCTGGGGTCATCTTTGTCTGAGGAGTGGGTGGGAAAAGTGAATAAGGTGGTAAGGTTCAATTTGTTGGCGGAACGCTTTGAGGCACGATCCACAAGCAACCACAGCTAGTGATGTGATCCGCTGCGAAAACTAGGGGCTGAAATTCCCATTGCTGTGAAGTGAAGAAAAGCAAAGGTAACATGGAGCCGCAAGCCCCAAACGCACTTTACCCCTGGTGAGAGAGCTTTGAGGTGAGGATGCTTGGGATTTTGCTGAGCTCTGAAAGTTTGAAATTCAACTAAGCAAAGCTTTTATCGTTGGCAACACGTTCTAGGAAGCTAAAAGCCATGGGGCAAATTTAGCGATCGCCCCATAGCTCAGAAAATTTCAGTGAATGTTTTGACGGAATTTTCTCGACCCAATGCCCGAACCGCATTCCAGATTCCGGTGAGGTGAGAGGAATTACTGGAATGCTGTATTTGACCTATGGCGTGTGCTCAGTTAAACGCCAGAAGCTTTACGTCGTGGGGAGTACACGTTCTTTTGAGCTGAAAACATAGGGCCGTGACCCTCGCCGCCATTGGATTTGGCATTTAACTAAGCACATCCCCTAGTCGAGGCTAAGCCAGCCGCGCTTTACGGCATGCACCATACGATCAATGGCCATATGGTCATCGTGGGTTAAACCGCCGCATAGCAGTGCAGACTTGATTTCCTGGCGGTTGCGATTGGTAACCTTTCCTGAGTCCCAGACTTCGGAGAAAGTGCTGGCTACGTCGGCATCAACAGAAGGAAGCTCAAACTTGCGGGGCATATCTCGAATCCTAAAATGACGGTGTTGTTTTGAAGCAGTCTCAACTGCGTTGAGTTATTGCTTTTAATCTTTAAAAGCTGGGAGTGAAGAGGTGGGTAGTTGCGACAACTCAAAGCTGCTGCTTAATTCCACATTTCGATATTTACATTCGCAAATTCGCGATCGCGTATATTTTTCGTCAACGATTAAAAAAACGGTATATGATTACACGGTTTTTCCGAAAAAGCTTAAAAGTCACTCGAAATATGACCTGTAGAATCCAAACTTCTCAGGGCAGTTATTCAAGGCTAAGCCCCTCAAAACCAATAGCTTTGAGAGGCTTAGTTCTTCGTGTTGTGTTGTGTTGGAAGGGCGTAGACTCCCCGCGGCGTAAAGCTTTTGGCAGTTATGACCAGTTAGGATATTCTTGGCTGCTGGACAAAAGCTAAAGCCGCACCTTTGCCAACGCTTGGCGAACAACTACGCTGGGCGATCGCCGACTGTTCTGTTCATTGACGAACTGGTCATAAACGAACTGGTCATAGTCAATGACGCGCTTTAGATAAAATCTTGGATTGCCTTAACGGTAAAGTCTTCTGAACGTAGGGCCCGAATGGCAGCCACCGTTGCCTTAGCGCCGGCAATGGTAGTCACCGTGGGCACTTTGTAGTCAAGGGCGGTACGACGAATTTGTTGGTCGTCATACTGGGCCACTTCGCCCACGGGGGTGTTGATAATGAGCTGTACTTGATCGTTTACGATCGCGTCCACAATATGGGGACGTCCCTCGTGCACTTTGAGTACTGTTTCCACCTGGTCGAGTCCCGCTTGATGGAGCGATCGCCAGGTGCCCGCCGTAGCAATGACCCGGAACCCTAAATCTAGAAATTCTTTGACTACGGGAATGACGGCTGCTTTGTCGCGATCGTTCATGGACACAAATACGGTGCCTTCTAGGGGTAGCTCCTGACCGGCTCCCAGCTCTGCCTTGGCGAAGGCAGTGCCAAAGTTAGAGTCAATGCCCATAACCTCGCCGGTGGATCGCATTTCGGGCCCCAGCAAGGTGTCAGTGCCAGCAAATTTGTTGAAGGGCAGCACCGCTTCTTTCAGGGCAATATGGTCGGGAATTCTTTCCTCCATATAGTCCAGCTCCGGCAAACCCTGACCGGACATCACCCGCACCGCCATTTTCGCCAGGGGCACCCCGATCGCCTTAGACACGAAAGGTACGGTGCGGGAGGCGCGGGGATTGGCTTCCAAAATATAAACTTGGGGCGTTTGGGTGTCGGGGTCGGTGACTACGGCAAACTGAATGTTCATTAAGCCGACGACGTTCAGCGCTTTTGCTAGGGCGATCGTCCACTGGCGAATGGTGGTTAGGGCAGATTCCGTTAGGGAGAAGGGAGGCAAGGAACACGCTGAGTCGCCGGAGTGGATTCCCGCCTGTTCAATGTGCTCCATGATGCCGCCGATGGTGACGTTGCCATCTTTGTCGGCGATCGCATCCACATCCACCTCGACGGCATTGACCAAATACTTATCAATCAAAATAGGATGGTCCGGCTCCACCTGTACCGCGTAGGTCATATACCGATCCAGCTCCGAGTCGGAATACACAATTTCCATGGCTCGACCGCCTAACACATAGCTGGGGCGCACCACCACCGGATAGCTAATTTTCTGGGCAATTTTCACCGCTTCACTGTTGCTGCGGGCAATGCCGTTGGGGGGCTGCTTAATATCCAACTCCCGCAGGATTTTCTCAAACCGCTCCCGATCTTCCGCCGCATCGATGGAGTCGGGACTGGTGCCCCAAATTTCCGTGGGCAGGTTCTCATTGGCAGCCAGCGCCTCTTGTAAAGGTACTGCCAGCTTCAGCGGCGTCTGTCCCCCAAACTGCACCACCACTCCCCGGGGCTGCTCCGCTTCGATGATATTGAGCACGTCTTCCTTGGTGAGCGGCTCGAAGTATAGGCGATCGCTGGTGTCGTAATCGGTGGAAACGGTTTCCGGGTTGGAGTTCACCATAATGGTTTCGTAGCCGTTGTCCTGCATGGCAAAGGACGCGTGACAGCAGCAATAGTCAAACTCAATGCCCTGTCCAATGCGATTAGGACCGCCCCCCAAAATCATCACCTTAGGCTTATCGGACGGCAGCCGCTCCGACTCCGGCGGCACCATTTCCACCCCGTCGCCGGTGACCCGCATGGCTCCCGTTTCGTAGGCGGAATAGTAGTAGGGCGTATAGGCTTCAAATTCGGCGGCGCAAGTGTCCACGGTTTTATAAACAGGAATC
The DNA here is from genome assembly GCA_937883785.1 of uncultured cyanobacterium. Lineage (GTDB taxonomy): Bacteria > Cyanobacteriota > Cyanobacteriia > CACIAM-69d > CACIAM-69d > CALGDE01. The sequence goes on along the minus strand of CALGDE010000039.1, from coordinate 1,816 downwards.
ACGTCTAGGGATTTGCGGTAGGCCCGTACCTCGTCCTCGTCGGTTTTGGTGGCGTAGGCGATTTGGCGATCGCTAAACCCCTGTTGCTTCACCGCCATCATCTTGGTCGCATCCAGCTTATTCAGCGGCGTCACCTTCAGGAAATTCTCCGTTTCCACCAGCGCCGATAGCTGGTGCAGGAACCACGGGTCGATCGCCGTCAGCTCATAAATTTCTTCCACCGCCATGCCCATTTTCAACGCGTGGCGCAGGGTAAAGACGCGATCTGGGCTGGGGGTACGTAAGCCGGCGCGGATTTGGCTCAGGCTAGGCAAGGTTTCGGATTTGTCGCAGCCCCAGCCCGCTCTGCCGGTTTCGAGCGATCGCAGCGCCTTTTGGAACGACTCCTGGAACGTACGCCCGATCGCCATCGCTTCACCCACCGACTTCATTTGGGTCGTCAAGGTGCTGGAGCTATTGGGAAACTTTTCAAAGGCAAACCGAGGAATTTTCGTCACCACGTAATCAATGGTGGGCTCAAAGGACGCCGGTGTTTTTTGGGTAATATCGTTGGAAATTTCGTCCAGGGTATAGCCCACCGCCAGCTTCGCCGCAAACTTAGCAATGGGGAATCCGGTGGCCTTCGACGCCAAAGCCGAGCTGCGGGACACGCGCGGATTCATCTCAATCACAATCATGTCGCCGGTGTCGGGATTCACCGAGAACTGAATATTAGATCCCCCCGTTTCTACGCCGATTTCGCGAATAATTTTGATGGACGCATCCCTCAGCCGCTGGTATTCCTTGTCCGTCAAGGTCTGGGCAGGGGCAACGGTAATGGAGTCGCCGGTGTGAACCCCCATGGGATCGAAGTTTTCAATAGAGCAAATAATCACCACATTGTCGGCGAGATCCCGCATCACCTCCAACTCATATTCTTTCCACCCCAACAGGGACTTCTCGATCAAAATTTGGTCCACCGGGCTGGCGTCAATACCCGACATGGAAATTTCTTCAAATTCCTTTTGGTTGTAGGCAATGCCGCCGCCGGTGCCGCCCATGGTAAATGCTGGGCGAATAATCAGCGGATAAGTGCCGATTTCCTTGGCAATTTCCCGCGCCTCCTCCAGCGAATTTGCCAATCCTGAAGGGCACACGCCCACGCCAATGCGCTCCATGGCCTCTTTAAAGAGCTTACGATCCTCCGCCATCTCGATCGCCGGCAACTTCGCCCCAATCAGCTCTACCCCATACTTTGCCAACGCCCCATTTTTCGCCAGGGCCACGGCAATATTTAGCGCCGTTTGTCCCCCCATGGTGGGCAACAGGGCATCAGGACGCTCCTTTTCAATAATCTTTTCGACGGTTTCGGGCGTTAGGGGCTCAATATAGGTGCGATCCGCCGTATCCGGGTCCGTCATAATTGTCGCCGGGTTGGAGTTTACCAACACCACTTCGTACCCTTCAGCCCGCAACGCCTTACACGCCTGGGTACCGGAATAATCAAACTCACAAGCTTGTCCGATGATGATGGGACCGGAGCCAAGCAGGAGAATCTTTTGGATATCGTTACGGCGGGGCATAGATTTTGCGAACCCTAACGCTGGGTATTAAAAGTGATCGGCGTAAAAAATTTCTGGAACGGTGGAATTTTTCAGCGCCCAAAAATCCCAATCATTTTGCCACACTCTTTCATTGGGTTAGGACGGCGATCGCCCTTTCCCCGATGCAAGCCCACATATGTCATCGACTCCTCACCGCCCATGTCCTATCGCCTGCCCATCTATAGCGGCGACGGAGTGACTTAGGACAACAGTCTAAGACTTTGAGCAATGGC
>CALGDE010000038.1 GCA_937883785.1 uncultured cyanobacterium | reverse complement strand
TCAATGGCGCTTTTCAACTTTCTGCACCACTCAGTGCATAAGTGGGATGCTCCCATCACGTCTCCATCAACCGTTGTATCAGAGTTGGGAATAAAGGAACGGCTGTAGCTAGCGTACAGAGAAATCTGCTCAGACGGTTGATAGACAATTCCCGCGCGAGGGGAAAACGCCTCGCTATCAACCTCGTTTGATTCAGAAAACACGTCGTCGTTAAATGAAAGGTCAAATCCATTTTCATTCTTTGCGAAGTCGTATCGACCGCCCACCAATAGCTTGAGATTGGGCAGCAGCGTAATCTGGTTTTGCAAATAAAACCCAAAAATATTTGTCGATTGGTTAAATTCTCCAACTACATTACGCTCATCATCACTGGGGGCTGGCGTGCCGTATTGGGGGTTGCGCACATTAATGGGCAACGTAATGTCGGAGTCGAAAAAATCAGCTCTGGATTCTGCTATTTCTACCCGAGCTAGCTCAAATCCTGCCAATAGCTGATGTTCGATGGAACCAGTGTTGAATTCGGCAATTAGATCCGTTTGCCACGACAGGTTATCAGCATCAAAATCTCGCTCCACATACTGTCTGGTGTTTTCGCCAGTTTCTGGATCGAACCCATTAAAGATCAAGCGAAAGCCGGTTTCATCAATGTTAGAAAGTTCTGCCCCAAAGCTGCTGCGTAGCCTAATATTTTCATTAAAGCGATGGTCTAGGGTTAGATAGAAACTGTGATTTGTATTGTCGTAAGAGTCGTCTGGCTCGCTTAAGGTGCGCTCCCTAGGAAGGTCAAAGGAGATGGGATCGATGGGCAAACCCTCGTCATAGGTTTGACTGGAGTCTAAGTACGAATATTCAAAAGTCAGACTAGTGGCATCGCTGAACTCGTAGCGCAAGGTAGGGGCAACGACCACCTGCTCGGACTCAATAAAGTCTCTAAAACTATCGCTGTTTTGATAAGAGGCGTTTAAACGGTAGGTCAGTTTTCTATCAGTGGTTAGCGGTCCCGTGAAATCTAGCGATGGCTCAAGGTAACTGAAACTTCCTGCGGTGAATGCCAAATCGTAAAACGGCTCTGACTGGGGTTGCTTGGTGACAAAGTTAATAACTCCCCCTGGTTCCACTTGTCCGTACAGCACCGAAGCTGGACCTTTAAGTACTTCGATCCTCTCCACTGTATTGGTTGCGGTAGCTAGGGTTCCGCCCAGTGAAGATCCCGTGCGAAAGCCATTGCGTAAGAGTCTAGATTGATCAAAGCCGCGAATTGTAAAGCGATCGCTAGCATTGCTACGATCCCGTTGACGGGTTACCCCAGACACATTGCGTAAAGCATCACCAATGCGAGTAATGCCTTGGTCTTCGATGACCTGTTGTGGGATTACCTGAATTGACTGGGGCACATCCCGCAGTGGCGTATCGGTTCGTGTGGCTGTGCCTGCGCTGGATGGACTGTAGCCTTCGTCTTCCCCCGTTACCAAAATCTGAATCGCGTCGTTGTCGTCGTCCGCCTGTGCTATTCCCGGCATTACGCTGAGCACCAGACCAGAGCGATCGCGCCCCACCGTAACATTGGGAACCGTAGCCGTTCCGGTGATTACCACTTGAACCCGATCGCCTTCCTGCGACGACACTTGCACCAGAGCAATATCCTCAGCGGGGGAAAACTGCTCAACTTCCTCCCCTTCAAGCATCGCATTGGGAATTTCTAAAATCAGTGCATCCCCTGTGATGGAACTGGCGGGTTCTCCTAAGGTGCCATCGGTGGTTTCTAGCACCACCTGTAGCCCCGCTTCAGTTTCCTCTACCCGTACATTGGTAATAGTCGTGGGGGATGGGTTAGTTTGAGCTATCCACTCTGCCACCGTAAACACAGATTGCTCAGCTTCTTCCTTGGCGCTTTCCAGTCTGGGTACTTCGTTAGCCCAAGCCGGCACACTGCCCAAAATCAAAAAACCAGACAGCCCTAGCGCTAAACCAGCGGGATATTGCGACCAATCAAAACGACGCCGCGCTGTAAATAAATCCATTACGTTGACTCCACACACCTTTTGAAACCGCCAGCAATTCGTCGTTGCTAACAACCGTTGTCAAGAAGATAGAGGAGAACCGATGCCTGTGAACGCAGGGAATCGCCGGTAGCCGGATCATTCTGCCTGGTAGCCGGATTTTTTGCTGAGTAAGTAAACTTTAGGATTCATCCCGAACTCTTTGCGAAAGGCGATCGCAAACTGACTTTGGCTGGCATAGCCCACTGTCCGCGCCACTTCTTTCACATTCATCCGCTGCTCTGCCAACAGTTGGCGCGCCGTTTCCATCCGGTGTTGATGTAAATAGCCAAAAACCGTGGTGCCAAATACCTGCTTAAAGCCCACCTTCAGCTTGTAATCATTAAGGCTGACCTGGTGGGCAAGCTCCGTTAACGACGGCGGATTACTAAGATTGGCCATCAAAATCGCTTTAGCGTAATGAATACGATCCACATCATCTGGCTTCAAAGCACAGGCTAACCCAGTGCGCTTATCAATGTCCTTAAGCTGCTCTAATTTCAGCGCAATTAGCTCCAAACACTTACCCTCTAGATAAATCTGTTTGGTTTTCCCTTGAAACGGACATTGAAAAATCTGCTCCAGGGTAGCGCGCATTGCCGGCGTAATCGTACCAACGTCACATAGAAAATCCTCACTCCACGTGTCTAAATGAGTGCGAACCCCGGCGGGCAATTCCTCTAGTGCATCAGTAATAACTCCGCCCATTGCGTCCGGAGACTTGATCTCAATGTCAACCTTGATAATGGGTTCGTTCGCGTAGGTGGTTGATGTCCACGCGTCTGGGATGTCGTTTTGGCTGCCCCAGTCAATAAAATTCTCCCCTGTTTGCCTGCCACAGCGATTGCCCGACAAATGAAATCCAATTTCCCCTGCCCACGAGGCGGGCTCTGTTGCGTGCTCCAAAATATGCACATCTTCGTGCAACTGATAGTGAAACAGGGTTAGCCCAATGCCGCGCCACTGTATGGAGTGGGTGTAGCCCTGCCCTAGCCGCTCAGGAAGCAGCAGTCGGTGCTCAGAAAAACCGGCGCGGCTACTGATTTCAGGGTTAGGGTTATGCTCTTGCCACAGGTCGTCGTGGTCTGCGCGTGTAATGGTGATGGGCATGGTTTCGCCGCGGCTTTGCGCAGGAGGTCACTACAGTTGAGAATCATGTTCAACTAATCACAATGGCAAGTCAAGCTACGAGCATTTACCGCTACTAGCCGACAGCTTTAGCCACAGACTCTGGCGGGACTGGCGCAAAACAGAGCTTCAGCGGGGGTGACTTAAATTGTTGACGAAGAAAACTGGGACCACGGCTCACGAGCAATATGGATGTGACTGCGCTGAATCCTTTCCGTGCGACATTGAACCTCTTGCATGAGTCCTCGCCCTCACCCTAAATTCCTCTCCCTGGGGAGAAGGACCTCAGCCAAGCTCGTTTTTTCCTTATTCGGGCAAGATATTGGCAGGACTCTACGCCCGTCAACCGCTTCAGCGCCCGGTGGAAACGCCTCAATCTTCCAACGCAAGGCATATTCCCCTCGTGTGTCCTGGGTGGAACCCTGAGAGAGAGCATTGGTGATGACATACTCCGTCTGGTGGGGTGACACCGTAACTCGGAACAGTTTCGCTCTCTTCTGATCCAGGAAATTGCACACCTTGATAGGACTTACGCAAAAGATGCTGTTTGAGTTAGGAGGACGAGTCATTAGGGACGAATGGCTTGACCGGTGGTGGCATCGAATAGGTGGCAGTTGTCGAGATTGATACCAAGCCAAAGCTGATCGCCAATTTTAAAGTCGCGATCGCCTGTAACCCGCACCTGCATCGTTCGGGAAATAGGCGGTTCACAGGCCGCATCCATGGCCACGGACGTATCCACCGGTTCCACGGTTAGATAGGTTTCGTGCCCCAATGCCTCCAGTCGCTGCACCTGCATCAACAAGTTCTTCGGCGCGGGCAAGGCGTCAATCCAGTGTTCTGGGCGCACCCCTAAAAGCAGCGATCGCCCCTGGTAATGCTTTAACGGCTCCGTCCACAGTTCCGGTAGCGTTAGGCGAAATTCACCGTTGGTGAGTAAGGTGGCACCCTTGACCCACACCGGCATAAAGTTCATGGGGGGCGATCCGATAAATTCCGCCACAAACCGAGTGGCTGGCTGACGATATAGCTCCAAAGGGGTCGCGATTTGTTGAATTTGCCCTGCCTGCATAACCGCGATGCGATCGCCCATGGTCATCGCCTCCACCTGGTCGTGGGTGACATAAATGGTGGTGGTTTTAAGCTGCCGCTGAAGCTCCACAATTTGCCCGCGGGTTTCGGTGCGTAATTTAGCATCCAGATTCGACAACGGCTCGTCCATCAAAAACGCCGCCGGGTTGCGAATAATAGCTCGCCCTAGGGCAACCCGCTGCTTCTGCCCCCCGGACAGCTCTTTTGGCAGACGGTGCAATAGCGGCTCAATTTGTAATAGTTTTGCCACCCGTTTTACCGCCGCCGCCACGGATTTTTCCTGCTCCGAAACGTACCGCATTCCCTGCGGTAATCGCCGCGTTAACCCCACCAACGTGCGATCCAAAATATTCTGTCCCGGCGACGGGGCTGATGGGGACGCTTCCCCCGGTTTCTCCGTCCCTATTTGTGCCGTAGACGTTGTGGGCATTCTCCGCAGCCCAAACGCCAAGTTGTCGTACACCGACAGGTGAGGGTATAGGGCATAACTTTGAAACACCATGGCGATATTTCTCGCCTTGGGGGGCAGTTCGTTGACCCGACGCTCCCCCACAAAGATGGACCCGCCGGTAATGTCCTCCAAACCCGCAATGGATCGCAGCAGGGTGCTTTTACCGCAGCCGGACGGTCCCACCAGCACCAAAAATTCCCCATCTTCCACCGTTAAATCAATGCGCCGCAGCACCGTGGTGGGGTCTCCGCCTTTCTCCCGGGGCGGATAGGTTTTGTACACATTTTCAAACACCACCTTGCCCACGGTTCGCCTCCGACGATTCGCCACTTCTCTTTGCTAAGCACCGTTTTGCGCCCGGTACGTGTTGTCCCGATAAAACTCTACAGCGAGGGCGTCTAAACCACCCTGGAACGCCGCTTTCAATTTATCTTGTGACAATTGTTTTTTGTGATTTCATTGCCCTTTTTTTTGACTGCCATGCTAATCTTTGATTAACGAACAGTAATCAAAGCGGGAGGCAGTGATGACACAACACCATCAGCCTGATCACACTGATTTTGATAGTTGGGATATGGGTAATGCCGTTGGTTTGGTGGAGCTGGAGGCGGCAGAAATTGGCGATCGCTCCGAGTCTGCGGACCATCCCTTTGGGGCTCCCCTGGATGAGTCTTTCGGTGGGCGATCGCAGCACAATTTGGCGGGGCAATCCCTCAAGGTAAAACCTCGGGAATCGCGCCCGCCTTTAAAAGTTAATGAGCGCCATCCCCAGCTCCCCAAAGGAGTGACCCGGGAAAGGTCTCCTGTGTTTACGTTGGATGCCACCCCGCCCGGAGCATTAAGCCAGCCTATTTACGAACCGTTTCCCGATCCGTTTGCGCCCATGGATTCTCCAGTGGTTCCCGAGATGCCGCCGGAGCGATCGCCCGTGCGCGAGGATGTGGCGATGGGAATGACCGGAAAAACGGCGGTGCGAATTTTACGGCGTTTTTTGGCGTGGCGCTGGCATCAGCTAATGCAGTGGCTGCCCTGGAAAATGATGTTGCTTAGCTCAACGGCTATGGGGAGTTGTGCTTTGTTGGTGGCGGCGGTGCGGTGGCAGCCCACAGAAACCTTTGTCAGCGCCGGGCTGCGGGACGAATGTTTGGCGGTGACCAACGCGGAGGGTTCGGTACCCAGTGCAAAAGCTAACGGAGTGGGCAAGCTGGTGGGTAAAAGTCGCCAGGAGTTGACCAAAAGTCTCGGGGCTCCCTATTGTCAGTTGCCAAAAACGTCGGTGCGTTCGGGGGCAATTTTGGATCGGTCCCTGTATCAGCTAGAGGGCGATCGCCAAATGGTGGTGGCTTTTGAGGGGGATCGCACCGTGGGCTATGCCGTTGACCCGCCGGCCGATGGCAATGTGCATGGTACGGGCGATCGCCATGATTTTGATTTGCGCCAAAGCTGGGGATGGCTGCCGGGGGCTCAGGTGTCGGACCGGGCCGTGGTGGGCGGCTTAGGCAGTGTTGCCCTGGCGATGGATGGACCGGTGTACGCGCCTGTAGATGGAGTGGTGTATGAGCAGGCGGCGCTGGTGGCGGAGGGGCAATTATCCCGGCTGCCGTCAAGCTGTGCGGTGTTTTCCAGCGTGCAGTTACCGGCCTATGCGGTGCAGCTTTGTGGGTTGCGCGATCGCCAGGTGGGCGCAGTGAAGCAGGGGCAGGAAATTGGCAACAGTGAGCGGTTCTTGCACTTGGCGGTGCTGCGGCGCGATGGCAGCCAGTGGATGTTTGTGCCGCCTTCACCGGAAATTGTGGAGCAAATCTTAGGGGCATCCACCTAGCTGGCGATGGTTTTCGGCGATTGAAATTTGCTTTTGAAGCGTTGTGTTCAGGGTCTGTTGTTTAAAGCTGCGGGTTTAACGGGGGAGAAAAAATGTTGGCTTTGGTGGGTTGGATGTTGCGGGCTTTTGGGGCAAAAACCTGGAGTCGGTCCATTGTGCGCGCTCTAAGTTTTTCGATTGTTTTGGCAGGCAGCGCGGTGGGAGGAGCCGCGATCGCCTCAGTGCCCCTTTTTGAAATGGCGGCGGCTCCCGAAATTTCCCTGACGCCACCCTCGACTTCCGAAACTATCCCAAATAACGTCTCGACTCCCAATGGAACTAACGATGGTTCATTGTCGCTTGCCGAATTGCCGCTTTCCGAATTGCCGTTTTCTGATCCGGGGGAGCTTTTTTTTGACGTGGCAACGCCTGAGCCTCAACTAAAGCCAGAGCCAAAGGCTGCTCCGCCTATGCCAAAGCCGGTGACCCAGAATACCCTGGGGCAGCGGGTGGTGGCGGCGGCGATCGCGAAAGAAGGCGTAGACGTGACGATGGGACCGGGGCGTGGATTGCTGGCCTGCGCGTGGGCGGTAAACCGTTTTGGGCTGGAGCCGGTGCTGGGGCGAAAGGTGGGACGCAATCCCAACCTGGTGGTGTCGGTGCAGCGGGACTTAGTTAAGGAAGGGCTAGCCACAGAGGTGCCCCAGTCGGCGGCCCAACCGGGAGATATTGTGGTGACGGCGGGGCCGGGGCGATCGCAGCACATTGGCATTGTGGTGTCGAAGCGTTCGGGAAAGGGGGTGGAGGCGCTATCCACCCGAGGTGGGCGATGGGGCTGGCGTTCCGACCTGAATTTTGAAATGAAATACAAGGTGAAAGGGCGCATATATCGACTGAAGGATAAGGCGATCGCCCGTCCAAAATTGGCAAATCCCAAGCCATCTCAGCAGCAGAAATCGATGCAAAATCAACGGCAAGATCCACCAGCGCCGGTTAAATCGGTGCAGGCGATTACAAAGTGGGTAACACCGGAAGCCAAGCCGCTATTTTTTGACGACACTTTGCCAAAGCAGCCAAAAGCTCGCCCCCAATCCAGCACTGCGGTATCGCGATCCCTCACCTTCACCCCCAGCGACCAAACGATCCAGTTCAGCCCCGATATTTCTATCCCCGGCACCTTTGAAACGGTCAACGCCAGTGAGACTAATCCGAAAACGTCGGTAGCTCAGAAAAATCCCAAGCCCGCGCCCAATTCTGTGGATTTAAGGGGCGTCAATCAGTGGTTTGCGGATCGACGTTCCTTGGGGGCAGTGGCGATCGGGCACGCTGAGGGTAATCTGAGCGCCACCGGTGAAATTCGCTCCATTTATTACGGCCATAGCGACCCTGGCAATGGGGTGAAAAATATCGGCTTTTGCTCGCTGCAGCGTTACCTATGGAAAGACCTAAATGGCGATGGCAAAGTGTCTTTTCCCGAAGCCGACCAGCGGTGTTTGGACCTGCTGCGCGGTCAGGCGCCCAAAACCGCCGATAAAATGCTCGACTTTGGCTACACCGCTACCAAATATCCCGAAGTCACCATCAATGGGCTGGATTTGTACAACCAATCACGGGTGGCGGGACGGCAATTTCCCATGCGCTATCGCCAGGCGCGAGACCGAGGTTTAACCGGTGAACGGGCGATCGTCTGGGCGCGGGTGGAAAGCTTTCGGGTGTTGAAAGGGCGTAATAAAGGAAAGCTCAGCGCCAGCGGTCTATTTCGCATCTGTCGGCGATCGCCCCAGCGCCGCAAGTTGTCGGATTGGGACTGCATTGCCAGCGATCAGCGCCGCCGTGTGCGCGCCATCAACCGAGTAATCACCCGGCAGAAGCAGTTATCAAACCGGGTTAGAAACGGGTAGGTAGTTGGATAGACGCCATCTGGGGGGGAGTTCGCTACACTGACCACTGAACGTGATCGCCGCGATCGCCCCTGTTCCCCCCTTCCCCGCGTAAATTCCCATGACTGCCTGGAACTTTCAGCGTTTTCTCAAAACCATTTGCTACTTCGGCATTGTGCCCATCATTGGGGACACTGGCTGGATGCAACAATTAATGGGTACCCAAGCCAAGGCTCCCGTGCCGTCGCCGATGAACACCGTTAACGCCCCAACGTCCGTCGCCGTAACCCTCCTCGGCAGCCCCAGCCCCGTACGGGATTCTCTGAAGGGGGCGCTGGAAAAAGCCCTCGCGGGGAAAGGAGTCGTGCAGGTGTTGGAGCGATCGCCCGACGACGTGACCTTGAGCAATACCTCTGCCATTGCGTGCTGTCCCGGCGCTGACGATCAGTGGACACTGGAGTCGGTAGTGGACCAGGCGTCGCGGGCAAAGAATACCGATAGTGTGGTGCTGTTTGACTTCCGCAACCCCGACCGGGATATGGCGGAAACTTGGGGAGCTGTGGACGATGTGGTGATGGGCGGCGTTAGTGCCAGTGAGCTGCGGCTGATTCCGGGGGCGGCACTGTTTTCTGGGGAAGTATCCACGGACAATAACGGCGGCTTTGTGTCGGTGCGGACGCGCAGTTTTGCAGAATCGGTGGACCTCAGCAGTTGCGACGGCATTGAAATGCGGGTGCAGGGAGATGGTCAGCGCTACAAAATTATTGTGCGCGATGATGCCCGCTGGGATGGGGTGGGCTATGCGGCGTCCTTTAATACCGTGGAAAATCAGTGGATTACGGTGCGGGTGCCGTTTAGTGATTTTCGCGCCGTCTTTCGTGCTCGTACCTTGGACGATCATCCGCCGTTAATTGGCGACAGTGTGCGATCGCTCCAGCTAATGCTAAGCAAATTCGAATACAACGGCGAACTCAACCCCAGTTTTTCCCCCGGCTCCTTTAGCTTAAAAGTGGAAACCCTAGGCGCATACGGAAAGTGCGAAGGGTCGCCCAAAGTTGCCCTGGTTGGCGGTACCCAAGAACAGCGGGATTATTTGCAGGCTAGCGGCGTTGGACATTGGATTTTTGATGCGCCCGCCAATGATGGGGATGGGGAGGCGATCGCCCAGACCTTACTTAGCGGTAAATAAGCCCAACTCAATATGCCGCTAAAGCCCGTAAGGGAGTAACAAGTCCCACTTGGTTTCCCTGGTGCCCCTGTCACGATGCTCCTTATGGTCAACTGTCAACTCTTAAATTACTTGATTAGTAGAACAGCCAGCGAGCTCTGAGGGGCATCGTTCGCGAAGCGTTCGCGAAGCCAATAATGCGGATTCAACTTCGGTTACGCGACTCAAGAATGCCCTGCTTTTTGTCGAACGGACCATAACAGAGGCTTTGCGATGAAAAAGTAACCATAAAAAAATGGAAGGATTAGTCAACGACCTGTCCTTCCAGCAACCTAATTCGACTATCCAGTTGGAGAATTACGCAGCAGAGTCACTAGACCCTCAGCGTTTTTTGACCCTACATGTCATCCATTGCGTCTTCTTGGTGGGTCATGATGGTGCAATCGGAGGTGGCGTAGGCAACGCAGGTCAACACGAAACCAGCTTCCATTTGATCGTCTTCTAGGAAGTTTTGCTCAGACTGGTCAACGCTACCGCTAACAACCTTACCGGCACAGCTGGAGCAAGCTCCGGCACGACAAGAAAAAGGAATGTCAATACCCTCTTGCTCTGCCACGTCCAAAATGTACTCGTCTTCGGGTACTTCAAAAGTTGCGTTTAGACCTTCAGACTCGTTGATCAGCGTAACTTTATAGCTCGCCATGGTATCCCCTCTCTAGTTATTCTCTAGTTTTTAATCGTGATTCGAACGGGTAATGGGAAGTAACTTCCCTATTAATTTGATGGTAAGGGAAAAAGTTAAGAACCGCGTCCAGTTTGCGGATTCTGTGCTAACAGATTTCTGATGGGACCGAGGAATCGCATTTCAATTATTTATCCTTATAGGAATTTCTACCGAAAGACCTACCAATGGGGCAATTAAAAAATCAATCAAAAGACTATCTATCCCTTAAAAGGACTGCTCTGAGAGATGAAATTACGGACAAAGTTGCGAAGAATTATCATCAAGGGGCTTGAAAAATATATATTAGTTTTTCTGATTGCTTTGTAACGATTGTGCTTTGTAGCCGGTAGCCAGTTTTTCGATGTTTTCGATAGTGCTCAATGGCGACAATCTTTATCAATAAACATTAGGGAACTTGAGAGTTCGAAGAGGTGAAATGGTGGATCAAAATCCTAAGCAAGGGCTTCGGGTGGGATTGGTGGGCACTGGTTTTGTGGCGCGGTTGCGGGTGCAGGCTCTGACCGGAGACGAGCGAGTGGGGGAAGTGCTGGTGGCGGGGCGATCGCCCCAGAAAGGGCAGGCGTTTGCGGAAAAATGGGGGGTGACATCGGTACCCCAGTGGCAAGAGCTTATTGACGATTCTGCTGTGGATATTGTGTTTGTGGCGTCTACCAATACCCATCGCCCAATGGTGGTGCGATCGGCGCTGGAAGCGGGCAAGGCGGTGGCAACGGAGTATCCCCTGGCGCTGGACCCAACAGAGGCGGCCGGTTTAATTAAGCTGGCGCAAGATAAAAAACTGCTGCTGCACGTGGAGCATATTGAGCGGTTAGGGGGCGTCCACCGGGCGCTGATGCGCCATTTACCGAACATTGGTGAGCCGATTTATGGGCGCTACTGCACGTTGTCTCCCAAGCGCTCGGCTCCGAAAAGTTGGACTTATTCGCGATCGCAATTCGGTTTCCCGTTTGTGGGTGCCCTGTCGCGAATCCAGCGGACAACCCACGCTTTTGGAAAGGTGGAATCACTATCTGCGGCGGCAACTTACTGGGACACCACCGTTGAGGGAGAGCCAGTCAATCATCAAGATGGGGAAGATTTTTACGCGGCGTGTTTGGCACAGGCGCAACTACGGTTTTCTGCCGGTCCCATTGTGGAAGTGGTGTATGGGAAGGGCGATCGCTATGCCCAGCCAGAGCGGCGATTTGAGGTGCGCGGTACAGAGGGCACGTTGATTTTTGATGGCAGCGAGGGGATTTTGCTGCGGGGGGAAGAGGCGATCGCCTTAGAAGTGGGGGGCAAGCGAGGATCTTTTAATCGCGATACGGCGGCGGTTTTGGATGGGTTTCTCGATAACAAGCCGCTTTATATTTCGGTGGAAGAAAGTCTATATGCCTTACAAGTGGCTGACCTAGCCCGCCAAGCGGTAGTGGAAAATCGAACGATTTCTTTTGAATAGGTGCAGATAGATATAAAAAAGGCTGAAACCTTTAAAACGAAAGAATTTCAGCCTTTTTATTTGAACTGACGTACTGTTTCTACACAGGGCGACGCTCGATAACTCGGTCAATTAGTCCGTAGTCTTGAGCTTCCGTGGCTGCCATAAAGAAGTCACGCTCGGTGTCCTCTTCAATGCGGCTCAGGGGTTGACCGGTGTGGTCTGCCAATAGGCGGTTTAGGTTTTCCTTGTGGTAGAGGATCTCTTTCGCCTGAATTTCAATATCCGTCGCCTGACCTTGGGCTCCACCGAGGGGCTGGTGGATCATAATGCGTGAGTTGGGCAGGCTCATGCGCTTACCTTTCGTGCCGGCGCTGAGCAGAAACGCGCCCATGCTGGCGGCAAGACCGACGCAAATGGTGCTTACGTCGGGGCGGATGTGCTTTAAGGTGTCGTAAATTCCCATGCCAGCCGTAACGGAGCCGCCGGGAGAATTGATATAGAGGTAGATATCTTGCTCGGGATCGTCAGCGTCTAGGTACAGTAGCTGAGCCACGATGGAGTTGGCAACGTCCGAGTCCACCTGCGTTCCCAAGAACACAATACGCTCGCGCAGAAGTCGAGAGTAGATGTCAAAAGCGCGTTCACCGCGTCCAGAGCTTTCAATAACGGTTGGGAGCATGGGTTTCGTTTAACCTGTACTTCGGGGAATAGGTGTGGAAGACCCAGTAGGCGACCGCGAGGTCCCATTCTGTGGGTGTGTTTTTGTTTTTTGCTGATACGTATTGTAGCGCTCCCCTAGATCTCCGCCTAGCAACTTAAAGGGGGGGATAGCCGCCTAGGGTAAAGGCTAGGGAGTGATCTTGGGCTCCGGGTTGGTGGACGGGCGATTACCAAGGCTATCATCAGTGGAATATTTGTCCGGTTATTTCTATTCGATTGTTTTTGTTCGATTTCCCCTATCCGTTTGTTGGCGTGAATGGTTATCAGCGTTATCCGCTTCTGAATCCTTGGTGAAGGTTGTGACTTATGGTTCCAGTTTCTCAGTTTGGTCAGCCTAATCAGTTTTCCCCGCCCCAGCGATCCCTCGCCACGATGGTGTCTTTGCGGGGGGTAACCAAGGTTTATGGGAAGAGCCACCGGGGATTGTGGAATGTGAATTTGGATATTCCCACTGGGTCGTTTATGGCGATCGCCGGAGCATCAGGGGCGGGTAAGTCTACGCTGCTGAAATTGCTATACGGGGAAGAGCGACCGGACCAGGGCAATATTTCGGTGAACGGGCAAGAGGTGACCCAGCTGCAGGGGAATAAGCTGGCGTTTTTTCGGCGATCGGTGGGGATTATTTTCCAGGATTACAAGCTGCTGCCTCGGCGGACGGTGGCGGAAAATATTAGTTTTGTATTGATGGCGCGGGGCTGCCCTCCCAGTGAAATTCAGCGGCGGTTGGTGCCCACGTTAAAGCTGGTGGGTTTATTGGAAAAGGCGGATCGGTTTCCGGCCCAACTGTCGGGGGGGGAGCAGCAACGGGTAAGTATTGCCCGGGCAATCGTGGGAACGCCGCCGTTGATTTTGGCCGACGAGCCCACGGGAAACTTGGATGGGGAAAATGCTCGGCAGATTATGGGCATTTTGGAGCGGCTCCACCAGTTTGGGGCGACGGTGATTGTGACTACCCACGACGAGTTATGGCTACGGCGATCGCCCCACGCCATTTGGGAACTGCGCGACGGTCAGTTATTCCAAGCTTAAATACTCCACAACTAGAGCGAAAATTTGTGACGGCAAAAAAACGGGAGAATGCAAAACGCACTCCCCCGATTCGTTGTCACATTTGCTGCTCGCTGGATTTTGGGCGGGGAGAAACGACTTTTCTTAAAGCCATCGCTCCCCAGCGGGAAATATTAGGCAGACTTGCGGCGGCGCTTCACTTGCCACATTCCCAAACCAACGCCCAGTAAACCCACCATGCTGGAAGGCTCGGGCACGTCAGCCATTTCCTCCAGGCGATCGCCCGTCACACCGCGCACTGCGATAACCACATCGTTAAAATCTCGGTCGGACCAGCCGCCTTCGTCTTCATGGACCCCGTACAAATCCTCAAAGCCCATAACCACCCAACCCTCCTGGGTGGTTTCGTCAAAATACTCATAGGCAATCACGTGCTGTAGCCCATCAGCATTTTTCTCCGCGTCGGCTCCGTACAGGTTGCCATTGGCATTGTTATGGCCATTAGCCTTGATTAGGAAGTCTAGGGAAGTGTCGCCTTCAAAGGCTCCCAGGCTAACGCCGTCTCCCAATGCTAAAGGACCATCATGATTTTTAAGAATGCTTTCCTTCGAAGAAATATCTTCGAAAATCATCGACAGGTCGCCACCGTTGGCGGTGTAAAACAACTGGTTGCGATAGCCAGCCCCTTCGTTGATAAAGAACACATCAATACCAGTACTACCGCCGTCCCAACGTAAACTTTCAACGTCTAATTCATGTAAAGCAGCCGTGCTATCTTCCATCTGTAGCCGCTCTGAGTTAACTAGACCATTGAAGGTGTTAAACAGGTCGCCATACTCTTCAGACTTGAGAGATAGGGCGCTGGCAGGAGCGGCGATTCCGATGGCACCGGCGATCGCAGCGGCGGACAGGAGTAATTTCTTAGAGCTAATCATGGGAAAAGAATAGTGAGTTTCTAGTCATGTTTACGACGCATCTCCACTAGCAATACTAGAAATTGAAACCACTCCTTTCAATGGTGAAAAGAGAACCTTTAAAAACAGTTTTTAATTTAAAGCACCCTTTGTTGATCGATTAAATAAATGAATTTTAAAAGGTTATTTTTAAAATAAAAATTCCGTAAAGGAAATATAAAAAAATCGCCTTTTCCGATTAGAAACCCTCGTAAGATATTGCTCTGATTCACGTTGAAACCACTAAATCGGAGTTTTTCGCAATCAATCAACTTGGCGAATTGTAAGTGGGTGCAGTGCGGATCTTGAGGCGGCGGGAAGGGCTGTATATGATGAAGCAAATTTAAAGCGCTGAAGCTATTGTTGCTATATTTTGTGGCGATTTTGCCTCTATTCCTAAAGGAAGAGGGGGCACAGCGGTAGGTCAGAGTGGTTTTTTTACGTAATTTTTTGAGTGATTTACAATGAGCAGCCCGTCTCCGTTTAAGGTGTGCATTGTGTTGGGCACGCGCCCGGAAGCGATTAAGCTGGCTCCGGTGATTCAGGTGTTTCGGAGCGATCGCCGATTCGAGACCCAGGTGATTTTGACTGGGCAACACCAGGAAATGGTGGCCCAGGTGATGGACCTGTTTGAGCTTCAGGGCGATCGCAACCTCAATATCATGAAGCCGGGGCAAACCCTGACGGATATTACCTGCGGTAGCCTTCAAGGATTGGAGCAATGTTTCGACGAGGTGCCCCCCCAGCTAGTGATTGTGCAGGGAGATACCACCACGGCATTTGCAGCGGGGCTAGGGGCGTTTTACCGGCAAATTCCTGTGGGGCACGTGGAAGCGGGACTGCGCACGGACAATTTATATAGTCCCTTTCCCGAGGAGGCAAACCGGCGGCTGATTTCCCAAATTGCCCAGCTACATTTTGCCCCCACGCCCCTGGCTGAGGAAAATCTGAAAAAGTCTGACGTCATGGGCAAAGTGCATCGTACGGGAAATACAGTTATTGACGCTTTGCTCACCGTGGCTGATAAAAAGCCTGACTGTCCCGTGGCGGCGATCGCCAACACCGTAAATTTCGAAAAATCTCTGGATTGGGATGCCCACCGAGTATTGCTGGCAACGGTGCATCGGCGGGAAAACTGGGGGGAGCCCCTGGGAGATATTGCTAAATCGTTCCTGACCCTGCTGGATAAATTTGACGACACGGCGCTGCTGTTGCCCCTGCACCGAAACCCGAAAGTGCGCGGACCGCTGACGGAGGCGCTAGGGTCCCATCCCCGCGTATTTTTGACGGAGCCGCTGGATTACGGGGCGCTGATCGGGGCGATGCAGCGGTGTTATTTGTTACTCACCGATTCCGGTGGGCTCCAGGAGGAAGCGCCGAGTTTGGGTAAGCCAGTGCTGGTGCTGCGGGACACCACCGAGCGACCGGAGGCGATCGCCGCAGGTACCGCTGAGCTGGTGGGCACCGATCCCCATGTGGTGATCCCCAAAGCGTCCACATTACTGAGCGATTCCGCCGCCTACGACCAGATGGCCCAGGCGGCCAATCCCTTTGGGGACGGGCAAGCCTCCCGGCGCATTGTGGATATTTCCGCTGAGTTTTTAGGACAGGGTGGGGCGGGCGCACAGGGCAGTGACGATATGAAGATAGGCACCGGGGGGTAATGAGTTCCCGGATTACCGCCGCGATTGCCGAAAAGGGGAGGTAAGTCGCGCTTGGTGTGATTGCTTATGAGTTCTGACCGCTCCCTTGCTCTTTCCCTGTTGTCCCTCGGTTTAGCCGCGGGCGTTGTTGGCACTGCTGACGCCGCCCAGCCGGCACCTATCGATGGGGCGATCGCCCCAGAAGCAAGTTCTGAAAAAGGCACTAAAAACGCCGCTGAAAATACCGCCGAATTCCCCTCTGCGCTGGCAGATTTCGACGGTTTAGCCCAGCCCGAGGAAATCGCCGCCTCGTCCCCGGCGAGTGCGCCCCAATACATCGCCTCCTCGGAAACCGTCGCCTTTGTGGATGAAACTGCTGACCTGGGGGACAGCGTGGGCGGCATTAATCAAAGCCTAAGCTGGCTGATGATTGTGGCCGGGCTGTGTCCCTTGGTGGCAACGGGGACCCTGTGGGCAATGAGACGGCAGGTGATTCAGCATTTGGTGAAATCAGTGCGGGATCGCCTAACGGATCTACAAAACCTGGACAAGCGGGTACACCAGGCCCAGCATCGGGCAAACCGATCCATCGATGGATTGGAAGAGCGGGTTAAGCAGGTGCACGGTGAAGCCCAGGAGTTGATCTATCAGCTTCAGGACGAAGTGGAAAACGTGCGCAGCAGTGCCGAGCAAGAGCTAGCGGTCTTTAAAAACGAGCTAAATCGACGGCGGCGTTCTGCCCAGCAGTATGCGGACGAATTTAACAGCGCCCTTGATGAAGATAAGGTGGCGATCGCCCAGCGTATTGCTGAGCTGGAGCACGAATTTATGTCAGATATGCAAATTCTGGCGGGGCAGGCGGAAGCCAATAAGGCGGAACTGCTAGAAGAATTTATCCGAAGCACGCCCGCCACCTTAATTGATCAGCTACAGCCCCAAATTCGCGAAGAAATCAAAGCTCTAATTCAAGAGCTACAGCCCGTTAGCGCCCAAAAGCCGATTTTGACCTTCCCCAATCAGGAACAACCGCCGGGCATTCAGTTTGGCTTTACCCCCGCCACCTACGTGCAGCAGGGGGAGAGCATGGTGCGCGGTGGGCAGTATGAGGCGGCGCTGCAACAGTATGAAAAAGCGCTAGATCGCGACGAAAACTGCTACGAAGCTTGGCTAGGTAAGGGCGTAGCCCTGGAGGCACTACAGCGTTACGAAGCGGCGATCGCGGCCTATGAACGCGCCGTCAATATCAAGCCCAACGACTACGAAGGCTGGTACAACCGAGGCTTAGTGCTGGGGCGTCTGGGCAAATATGACGACGCCATGACCTCCTATGGGCAGGCGCTGGTGATTGCCCCCGGCAACGCTAACCTATGGCTCCATCGCGGTATCGTCCTGTCAAAGCTTAGCCAGTACGAGGAGGCCCTGGAAGCCTATAGCCAAGCGGTGAGCCTTAAGCCGGACAGCCACGAAGCCTGGTACAACCTGGCCAATGCCCAGGTGCGACTCCAACGCACCGCCGAGGCTCTGGCGTCCTACGACAAAGCCCTAGAGCACAACCCGAAAAATACCGGTGCCTGGCACAATCGCGGCATCGTGCTGAGCAAGCTGGGGCAGTTTGATGAGGCGCTGGAATCCTACGAGCAGGCGATCGCCCTAGACGACCAGGATCCCGAAACCTGGTACAGCCGGGGCAACGCGTTAGCCCATCTAACTCGCTACGATGATGCCGTTGAATCCTACGACCGGGCGATCGCCCTTAAGCCAGAGCATGATCGGGCTAAACGCAACCGCGACGTAGTTTGCAATCAACTGGTGATTTCCAGCTAGTGGGTTCCTCACAACGCTGTTCCACCAAAAAAGCGAGTCGCAACTGTGCACGACTCGCTTTTTTGATAAATGCTGCCTGTTTGCGTGGTTTGCGACGCTCAACGTTGGACAGTGTGCCCGTCGGCACTAAAAACCATCCATCAAAGGCGATTATTTCGCAAATACCCCCTAAGACTTCACCGCGTCCTTCAATGCCTTACCCGCCACAAACGCCGGCACATTAGCCTCAGCAATTTGAATTTCAGCACCGGTTTGAGGGTTACGCCCGGTTCGTGCTGCCCGGTGATTCGTTTTGAAAGTGCCAAAGCCAATCAACTGTACCGGCTCCCCCTCCTTCAAAGATTCAGTAATTGATTCCAAAATACTTTCCAACGCCGCCTTGGATTGGGCCTTTGTCATGCCGGCTTTCTCGGAGATTAAGTCAACAAGTTCGGTTTTATTCACAATAGTTTCGCTTTAGTTTCGCTCTAAGTTTAGTGGTTGGAACTGTAATGGTTGTTGGATTAACTTCTGCTTAAATTTGGCTCCGGTTTTAGTTACATATCGTCCATATAAATTTTCCATATGCAACTGTGACTAAAAACTCGGCTTACCTAAAAGCTTCACTAGTTGACGGCGTCTTTGAGTCCTTTTCCAGGCTTAAATCCTGGAACCTTAGCTGCCGCGATTTGAATTTCTTCGCCGGTTTGAGGGTTGCGCCCGGTGCGAGCCGCGCGATCGCGAACGGAAAAAGTTCCAAAGCCCACTAGGGACACTTGGTTTCCATCCTTTAGGGTTTCCGTAACGGCATCAATAAAAGCATCCAAAGCCCGCCCGGCGTCGGCTTTGGTGATTTCCGCCCCCTGGGCGATTTTGTCAACAAGTTGCGTTTTGTTCACTGCTGAGCCCCAGTTTTCAGAGTTTTCTAAAAATTATTGTTGTGATGGAATCGGCACGTTGCGTTTGCCAAGCCATCAGAAGACAGTTTCGTTATAGCTGATGTGTTTTTGGGCGTCAATATAAAAACCCAGTAATAATGGGCAATCCAGGCGGATTTTTGATCGTTTCCAGTCAAATGACAGATTTTTCTCGCGATTCCTTACAACTGTTGCACCGCTGCAAAGGATCGCCACAGAAAAGACCTGGCTTTAACCTTGTCTCAGAAAGTATCTAGAAATATCTACGAAATTCAACGGAAAATCCAGATAGAATCCATATATAGAGTTATGTAATCAGAAAGATACGATTCACACGCCATATCTTCTGATCCTCTATATTGAATGTCCCGACTTAACGACCTGGTTTTCGATATTCAATAAAAGCCGATTCAGCCCCTTGCAACGGCGATGAGTTGCGCATTAGAGAACGACTCGAACGAACCAAGCAAACACAACGAATGGCGGAGGTGGCAATGGTCTCCCAAGTCGACACCCTCACTCGCACCGACTATTCTCCGCCTTTGGAAGAGGCGCAACCCCATCGCACTGAAGGTTTGGTGCAGGTATTTACCTATCCCCAACGCCTATTTCCTGTGGACACGATCGCCCAAGCTATGCGTCTGGCAGGACACGGTACCCCGGTACTGCTGGTGCAGTTTTTAAAGGGCGGGATCAACCAAGGGACGGCTCATCCCGTGTCCCTGGTGCAAAATCTGGACTGGATTCGAGGAATGCTGGATCGCACCGTTGACCCGGCGGTGGATACGCTGACACAAGCGGAAATTGAAGGCATTCAGACCCTGTGGACCTACGTTACGGAACAAGTGCAAGAAAACCGTTACGACGTGGTGGTATTGGATGAGCTCAGTGTGGCTGTGAGCCTGGGAGCCATTACCCCCGAGGCCGTGCTGGAATTCCTAGAAACACGGGCGGATTATGTGGACGTAATCTTCAACGGACCGACTCTTCCTGATTGGCTGTTGGCGGTGGCAGATCGCGTTACGGAAGTTCGCCGGTTGCGTCCTTAGGGGCGTCTGTTGCTGCTTAGGGCTGCCGTCAACTCAATTTCAACTCAATGCCCCCATAAAGGTCTAACCCTGGGCATTGTTTGTTTTAAAGGGGAGTTTGATCCCTGTTGCGCCAGGGTTGTGATTATTAATTGATGGCACGCCCTAACGATTCGTAATTCTTTATTCGTAATTTTTCCCCCGCCCCGAAGGAAACGCAGCTATAACGGCGGCGATGATGGTTTTGAGGCATAGAGAGGCAGAGAAACGCCGTGATTAAAAATGATGCGTGGATTGCCAAAATGGCGGAGAAGGGGATGATTTCCCCCTTCGAAAGTCAGCTTGTGCGACGGTTGGCGGCGGAGGGCGATCGCCCAGTAATTTCCTTTGGGCTCAGTAGCTATGGTTACGATATTCGCCTGTCTCCTAAGGAATTTCGCATTTTCCGCCATGTGCCGGGCACCGTCGTTGATCCCAAGCATTTCAACCCCAGCAATTTAGAGTCCACCGATTTACAGGAGGACGAGCACGGGCAGTTCTTTATTATTCCTGGGCACTCCTATGGCTTGGGGGTGGCGCTAGAGATGTTGCAGGTGCCGCCTACGGTGACGGTGATTTGTATCGGTAAATCTACTTACGCGCGGGCGGGGCTGATTGCCAATTTAACCCCGGCAGAGGCAGGGTGGCGAGGGCATTTGACCCTGGAATTTTCCAACTCTAGCCCGGCAGACATGAAGATCTATGCCAATGAGGGAGTAGTGCAGCTGCTGTTTTTTGAAGGGGAGCCGTGCAAGGTGTCCTATGATACCCGACGCGGAAAATACCAGGATCAGCCAGAAACCATTGTTATTCCTCGGGTGTAGGGGGCATCAAACCTGTGCTGAAGCCCAGAGACTTTGGCAAAATGCGGAGATTTTGGCAAACGGTGGAGATATGGAGGCTGCCCACTGCTTCAGCTTGATGGTGTGTGCCCGGCTTAAGTTTTTCTTTTGATGTACGTTTTTGAGATTTTTTTAGGACTAAGAGGCGATTTCTAGAGGCGATTTTTATGGATGCTAAAAACTCTTCAGCAAACTCGGGAAATGTTGCGGTGGCAGTGAAAACTGCCGCTAAAAGTATTTTGTCCGCTCCTGGTTTAGGGGGGCGAAATAAGTTTCGGGTTGAGGTGTTGTCAGCGATGACCAACCCTCAGCAGGTGATTTGGGCGGCGATGCACCAGGATTACTCGGAGGGGTTTGTGGCTGATGATCGTGATCGCTTCCCCGATGAGCGCAAGGCGGGCGAGCTCATCCTGAAGCATTTGCTGCGGGGGAACCGCGGGCACTTCGGTCCTCTGGAGCATCCGCAAATTGTGTTTAACGTGGGCTATTTTCCCCATTCCACCATGCAGCAATTGCGTACCCATCGCGTTGGGGTGTCCTTTGATGTACAGAGTATGCGTTATTCGGGCATGCGCGTGGTGGATGTGGCGGAAGGGAAGCGGGATGTGGAGGATGTGTTTTATTTGCGACCGGTGGGGGACTATCGCGATCGCCAGGGCAAGCAGTACTTTTATTCCGAGGAACAGCGCCAGGCGGATTTGGAATGGTGCCTGTTGGGCTGCCAGCGTTATCGCGATCGCATTCAAGACGGTTTATCGGAGGAGCATGCCCGTGGGTTGATCCCCTTCGACTTTCGCCAGCATTTTGTGCTGAGCTGCAATGCGCGATCGCTAATGCACCTGCTAGATTTACGCGCCAAGGCCGATGCTCAACTGGAAATTCAAAAGCTGTGTGAATTATTGATGGAGCATTTCCGCGCCTGGATGCCGGAAATTGCCACCTGGTACGAGGAAAAGCGCTTGGCTAAGGCTCGCCTGTCTCCGTAGTGGTTTTTTTCCCATCAGGCGTTTTTTTCTGTCGCAGAATTGCGTTTACGGGCAAACCAGTCCGTTAGTTGCTGCCCACATTGGGGCGCGTTAACCCCGGCGATTACCGGGAAATAATGGTTGGACCAGGGTTGGGTGGCTAGGTTCATAATGCTGGCGATCGCCCCACTTTTCGGCTCGGGTACCCCAAACACCAGCAACCCAATGCGCCCCTGCACCAATGCCCCAGCGCACATTGGACACGGCTCTAGGGTCACATACAGGACGCAGTCGTTTAGGTGCCAATTTTGTCGTGTTTGTCCCGCCTCCCGTAGGGCTAAAATTTCTGCGTGGGCGGTGGGATCACCGAGATTGTGCTTTTGGTTATGCCCGCGACCGATGGGATTGCCTTGGGCATCAAGAACTGTGGCTCCCACCGGAACGTCGCCCTTTTGGGCTGCTAAATTAGCCTCTGCTTGGGCGATCGCCATTCCCTGATGGTGAATCGGATGGTTGGGGTCCAACCAATCGCGATTTAATCCAAACCATTTTCGCGCCGAATTGCCCAGCGTAATCACCCTGGGGGTTAGTAAATCTGACTGATTATCTTCGGTCAATTAGCCCGCCGGGGACTCGGACAATAGGGGATCGAGTCCGCCGCGACCGTCAAGGGCGTACAGATCATCGCAGCCGCCCACATGGTTGTTATTAATGAAAATCTGGGGCACGGACCGTCCGCCGTTTGCCCGCTCTGCCATCGCATCACGGGCTGCATCATCTCCGTCAATGGCGTACTCGGTGTAGTTCACCCCTTTCCACCACAGTAAAAGCTTGGCGCGGATGCAGTAAGGACAGGTTTGCCAAGTGTAAATTTCCACGTTTGCGGCCGGGGGCACGGCGGCACGACCAAACATCTGAAAAAAACTATTCATTGCTTCCATAGTTGCTTTTTCTGTGTTGCTATTAATCACTTTTCTTTGCTAGCTGGAGCAAACGGTCACCCTCCACTCGGCACACTCGCCAATCGGGCAACACTTCCGCCCCCAGTCCTTTATAAACCGCGATCGCCCGCTCATTCCAATCCAATACTGCCCACTCAAATCGTCCACAGTGGCGCTCTAGGGCGATCGCCGCAATTTTGCCAATCAACGCCGTAGCGATTCCCCGCCGCCGAAACGCCGGACGCACGTACACATCTTCTAAATACAAGCCGGGTTGAGTGCGAAAGGTGGAATAGGTGGAGAAGAACAGGGCATATCCCAGAATTTCATCGCCGTTTACCGCCACCAGCCCTTCGATAGCGGGGGATTCACCCCCCAAATGTTCCGCCAGTAACTCCGCCGTGCCCGTCACCTGATGGCGCAGCTTTTCAAACTCCGCCAGCTCAATAATCAACGCCATAATCGCTGATCCATCGTCCGGCGTCGCGGCGCGTACCTTAAAACTTACGGTCATCCTTACCCTCCCCGCAACTCTCGCCGGGGCACATTGGGCAAATCACCAGGACGTGGCGGCGGCGGTGTTATTCCCGGTGCCGTACCTGGGGCTGCGCCCGGCGTGGTTCCAGGAGCTGGCGACGGCTGAGCTTCAGACTGGGAGTTAGGACTGCCGCCTTGGGTTTCTTCCGTAATAAATGTGGTGCGAGCCCGCTGCCCCGGTCCGGAAATCAGCACAAATTGTCCGTCCTTAATCGCTGCTGCCGCCCGATCCCCTGTGGATGTTAGCGGCGGACTGGCCTGCTGGTAAAACACATTACCCACCAGCTGCACCTGCTCTTCTTTCATTGCCCACGCTAGTCGCTGGGCTCGCATTGTTGCCTGATTTTGCCGCGATCGCCCGCGCACGTTACCCACCAAATTTGCCACCTGGGTCTTCATATTTACATCGCCATAATTTCCCTGGAGCACCACCCCGTCCTGCTGGTTCACCACTGTCACCGGCTGGTCTGCGATTAACCGCTGATCCTTCACAAACCACCGCATCAGCTCACTGTCAGCGCTAATCGCTGGATCCGCCAAGGTAACGTTGGCATTGCCCCGTAGGTAAATTACCTGCTCCGCCAGCCGCGCTTCGATGGCATTTCCCCGGGCGCGATCGCTCACCACGCAGGATCCGCCAGCGCAGTTGTAGCGCTCCATCACCGTGGGCACATCACTGGTGAGCAACTGCTCCTTTTGCCGCAGCACTGCCCGCTCCGTCACAATGCGCACCGCCGGATTTTGCCCGATCGCCACCACCTGCCCGATGGCTTGAAGCACCTGCTCTTTTTGTTGCCAAGTCAGCCGTTGCGCCCGGATATCCGTCGACCCCGCACCTGGGTCCCCCGACTGCTGAAGCCGAGCATTACCAATGCCCTGAATCGTTTGTTCATTCCGCTGCCAAACCACTCGCTCTGCCTGCAGCTTCGTTTTATTAGCGCCGTCCACTTGGGTTAAATTCACGCTTCCCGCCGCGTCCACCTGATTGGGACCCATCTGCCAAATCAATTCATTACTTTTAAGCTCCGTTTTCCCCGCCGCCGGATTATCCTTATCCGCCAGCGACACCAGGGCTACGTTGTCTTTGAGAATAAAATTTCGCTGTTGGCTAAATACCTGACCCGACTGGGCTGTCAGGCGATCCCCTTCTCGCTCCAACACCACCCCTTTTTGTAAATCAAAGACACCCAGTTGAGGCTGCCAACTGCCCTCTTCCCCTTCAAAGGTTCCCCCATCGCGTAGGTCCTTAACTTTGATTCCCCCCGCCAGGCGCAAAATGACTCCGTTTTGCTCCACAAATCCCTGGGTGGCTTCCACTTCATACACCGCCTCCCCATCTTGGTACAGCTTACCCGTGGGATTTTTAAGCTGACCTTTTTGGCGATCACGAGAATACCGTGCCTCTTCCGCAGACACCTCCCACAAAGGCTGTCCGTCATCCCCAGCCCGGTCTAGGTTGACGTCTTCAAAGACTAAATCCCCTTCAAATTCCTCTAGCGACGCCTCCGAATCTTCCTCCGATGACCCCGACGGCCCACTGCTGCATGCTCCTAATCCCAGCGCCAATACCAGTGCGATCGCCCCCAGCGGACGCGCCAAAACGAGCCAAAGTTTAACCAAAGGAGCCATTGCCACTCTCACCGCCGGTAGGGAATTTTGCCGTTAAGATTTTGGCTCTGAAATCACTGCTCTAGGTCATCACCCGTGCAACTCAACCCAGGGCAAGATTAATGAAGGCCAGTCATGCCAATTCATAACGGCGTACTGGCAAGTTTATCGCGATCGCCCCATCGCCAGTGATCTACAGTCAGATAAAAGCCAAACAGCCACAACGATACCAACGCTGTAACGCCAGCACTGTGTGTCAGACTGCCACAGTACTTATGAAGTTCCCCAGCTACAGCCTCTTAAACGCCTCGCTGATCAGTCAGGACTCACGCTAGACATGCTGTTTGAGGATAAAAAAACTTGCACCGACTTCCCCCCTTGGTGAGCTAATCTTGCAAGGGTTTTGGAGAACAACGAAATCAATAGGGTTTCAGCGATCACTTTTAAATTCTGTACAATCCTTGAATTCCTGAAAGTCCCATGCTGTCGTTGGCACCTCCAGAGTGCTTCCAAACCCCCTACAGGATTAGCTTGGTAAAGGGGACTTTACATGAGTCCTGTTAATAAATTCCCATCACAAGACTAAGCCCCCTTTCTTAAGAAGACTCTCAACGCTCTCTTTAAAGGCATGCTCAAAAGCACTGGAAAACCTAAGGGCCGTCATCATTTAAGGCTCAAAGCTTTTAGCAGCGAGGGTTTCAAGCCCTAGCGCTTTTCGCTTCAGAAAGGCGTGTACCCCCCACTACATAAAGCTTCTGACGCTCCATAGGTGACACGCCCTAGTGATAGCCGCCTCGATAACTACTCCTAAATCTCATCCTCCGACAAAGGACGGTAGGTGTATTGATGGCGAGAGTTTTTCTGAATATCCCCTTTGATATAGTCCAAATCTATGTAGCGATCCGCCACATTAATCAGACTATCGCTGGTCATGGACCGCAAGCTCACCACCTCCACCCGAACGCCGCGATAGCTGACCGCATCCACGGCATAAGCCAAATCCCCGTCGCCACTTACCAACACCGCCGTATCGTACGTCCCCACTAAGGCCATCATATCCACGGCAATTTCTACGTCTAGATTTGCCTTTTTTGACCCATCCGGTAATTGCACCAAATCCTTGGCAATCACCCGATACCCATTACGGCGCATCCATAGTAAAAAACCCTGCTGCTTTTCATTGGTACGGTCTACCCCGGTATAGAAAAAGGACCGTAAAAGTCGAGAGCCAGAGGTCAAGCGACTTAACAGTTTTGTGTAATCAATTTCTATGCTGAGCTGGAGCGCTGCATAAAACAGGTTGGAGCCGTCAATAAAAATAGCAACTCTGCCACGGTTTTCCAGCACTTGCTCCGGAGTGAAAAGGGGATGGCGGCTTAGATTCTCTGTCATTCGCCAAAATCCTATATTTAGGTTTTTTATGTAAATAAAAAGCAGCTTGGAATTCGTCTTTCTGTCACATTTCTGCTAAAAAGTCGATTCCATTTATCGCTCTATCTATAGACTTATCATGGACGAATTTATGCTGACCGTCCCCCCTTCTTAGGCAAATTTAAGCAATAGATTAAGCAAGTTCTAGCTTTTGAAATACCGGTTGAGGTTTCTCCATAATTTGCCCAGCGCTTAATATTCCCCATTGCCCATGATTGTTAAGGGTGATCGCCGCTTCTTCCTTTAAATTACTAAAGGAAACGTCATAGCCTAATTGCTTATAAATTGCTCCGCTTAAAGTGGGTGTAATGGGAGATAGCCAGTAAGCCGCTAAGCGCACCGACTCTAGGACGGCGTAAAGAATTTCCTCCACAATCTCTTGCTTTCCTTCCTTGTATTTTGTCCAGGGAGCCCGCTCATCTAAGTACTTATTCCCCGCCTGGGCAAGACCTAAAACGGCTCCACAGGCTTCGTGAAACGCCACATTTTTATAGGCGTTAACCACCTGACCTTCTAAAGCTTCCCCTCGCGATCGCAGTGCATCACTATCAGGAATCGCCACCGCTGGAACCTTGCCCTCACAATACTTGTGAGCCATGCGCAGCGTTCGATTCAACAGGTTGCCTAAATCGTTGGCCAGGTCCGCATTTAAAACATTTACAAATCGCGTTTCATTGAAATCTCCGTCCCGTCCAAACTCCACTTCCTTCAGAAAGTAATAACGCACCGCATCCGATTGATAACGATCCGTAAGCTCAAAAGCATCCAGTGCATTGCCGGTACTTTTTCCCATTTTCAATCCATCTTTAGTTAGAAATCCATGGATAAAAAGTTTCTGAGTCACCTCCAACCCAGCGGACATTAACATTGCCGGCCAATAAAGAGCGTGAAAGCGCGAAATATCCTTACCAATAATATGTAAATCAATAG
Organism: uncultured cyanobacterium; assembly: GCA_937883785.1. GTDB lineage: Bacteria > Cyanobacteriota > Cyanobacteriia > CACIAM-69d > CACIAM-69d > CALGDE01. The sequence continues at coordinate 52,064 of CALGDE010000038.1, read as the reverse complement.
GCCACCAACGTTTTAAAGCATTGTCGAGGGTGGGCTCGTCATCAGGATCCAACAATGCTGTTACGTACCCCAGAAGGGCGTCAAACCACACATAAATGGTATGGTCCGGATCCGTGGGAAACGGAAATCCCCAAGCTAGATTCACTCGAGAAATAGAAAAGTCCTGAAGCCCTTGTTTCATGAAGCTCAGCACCTCATTGCGGCGGCTTTCAGGCTGAATCATCTCTGGGTGAGCGGAGTAAAGTTCCTCTAACCGTTCCTGATAGCTTGACAGGCGAAAAAAGTAATTTGATTCGTCGCGCCACTCTGCCTTTTGGTTGGGATGGGTGGTGCAACATTTCTCTTCCGTTAAGTCGCGCTCTTCCTTAAATTCTTCACAGGCAACGCAATACCATCCCTGCTGCTCCCCCAGATAAATATCTCCTTTGTCCCATACTCGCTGGAAAAACTCTTTGACAATTAAATGGTGTCGGGGGGTAGTGGTGCGGCTAAAGCGGTCATATTGGATATTGAGCTTTTCCCAAAGGCGGTTAAATTCACCCACCATTTCGTCGCAGTGGAGCTGGGGGGCAATGTTGCGACTCTGGGCCGTGCGCTCAATTTTTTGTCCGTGTTCATCGGTGCCGGTGATGGACAGCACTGATCGCCCCCGCAGACGATAAAACCGAGCCAACGCATCTGCCGCCATTGTGGTGTAAGCGCTGCCGATATGGGGACGCCCGTTCACGTAGTACAAAGGGGTGGTCAGAGCAAAGGTGTCAGATACGGTATTGAGGGCGGGGGTCGTCATAAAAGAGGCGTTACTAACGGTGGAATTCACACCTCAAATTTTATAGGGATGGTTTACCGTTTGGACGCTTAGTTGGGGGGCGGCACATCTAGGTGCGAGAAAAAGGGGCTAAGCTATCAAGCCCAGCAATGAATTTACCAAGCAAACGCCGAGAGAGTCTGAAAGCTAAACCTGGAAAGATTCCGCTCCTAGATTTGATCACTACTTTGGTCGCTACAAAGGGACTTGAAATGAAAGCAATCAACATAAAGTAACGAATGGTAGATGCGATCCCTCGAACAAGATTGGTTTTCGGGAAAATACGGCAGTCCCATAATGAATACTAATAGTAATTAAAAGTAAAACTGATCCCATCAATTCAAATTGATTTGTTGTTTATGTGTGGAGCTTTTATATTGCAGGACAGGCAGTGGAAGCGATTTAGGGGGGGCGCAAGATTATTTCTTCGGAGTGATCTTCCACAAAATCTCAGCTCAGAAGGGTATATTACGACAACCCCAACTAAAAAAATATTAAGTCCTAAGCCTCGATACTCCATAGATTTTCGACGATTCAGGTAACATAAGCTATATTTCGACCAGTCTTTGCCCTCTAATTCACTCCACAACGTTTTTCCTAAGCAGCAGCTACCACAAGTAAAGACGAAGTGTTTTCTAAGCCTTGTGAAAGAGCAAAGTATTCCTGAGGGTTTCTTTGAATCAAAAAAAATAAGTCAAAGTGAGCTTGACTAATGTCAAAAATGCTATTTTCTTTAACAATCTGATTCAGTAGTATCGCTTTATCACGTCAACAACTATCTGCTAGGCCTACAGCTACACCTTGGTCTTCCCATTGCGCGTCACCCCATAACTAATGACGACTCCACTTGCTTCGAACTACTAGAAACGGGACTTTTGGCTACATATCGGTAGCCCTGCTAACTTTATTAACTCAAAGTTTCCATGCTTCGTCGACTTATCTCCGGGACTGTGTCTCGGGCGCTGGGGTTACCAAGTGTTTCCCAGCTCGAGCAACAATTGACTGCGTGTCGTAGCGAGTTGGAGGCGGTTAATCGCCAGCAGCAGACGGTTTACAACGTCATCAGCAAAATTCGGGCGTCCCTGGACACAAAAACTATTTTTTGCACGGCGACCAAGGAAACTTGCCGGCTTCTGGGCATTGAGCGGGTAACGGTGTACCGCTTCAACTCAGAGTGGGGAGGGGAATTTGTCGATGGGTTTGAGTTTATTGAGGCGGGCTGGGAGGAGCTAAGCGTATGGAGGACCGGATCCTCCTGGAGTGACACTTACCTTAAGGAAACCCAAGGCGAATGTTTTCGACAAAATAGGGCGCTGTACGTTTCTGATATTTATGAGTCCAACCTATCCAAATGCCACTTGGAGACGTTAGAGCGGTTTCGCATTCGTGCCTATGCAACCTGTCCTATTTTTGTGGGTGACAAGCTTTGGGGCATTTTAGGGGCTTACCAGCATTCAGGACCCCATCAGTGGAAGGAGCATGAAATGATGTTGCTGTCCCAGGTGGCGTCCCAGCTAGGGGTTGCGGTGAAGCAGTCCCAGTTGTTGAAAAATACAAAGGACAAGGCGCGGGCCCTTAAGCAGGCTAATGCTTTGCAGGGGTTATTGCTGCATCTGACCGCTGAAATTCGTGACTCCCTTGAACTGGATGTGCTGTTTAAAACAACGGTTAAGGAGGTACGGCGGGTAATGGCGGCGGATCGCGTTGGTATTTTTCGCTTTGATTTAGAGACGAATTACCATTACGGCGAGTTTATTGCGGAAAGTGTGCTGCCCACCTACGAGTCGGCGCTGATGTGTAAGGTGCGCGATCGCTGTTTTGGAGACGAGTATTTCAAGCTGTACCAGCAGGGGCGGCTACAGGTTTTAAATGATATTCGCGGCGCTAATTTGTCGGAGTGCCATGTGACGATTTTGGAGCAGTTCCAAATTCGAGCTCAAATTATTGTGCCGCTGTTTGATGGGGAGATTCTATGGGGATTGTTGTGTATTCATCAGTGTGGTGATACGCGCCGTTGGTTGACGACGGAGGTGGATTTTGTGCGCCAGTTGGCGGCCCAGTTCAGTGTGGCGTTGGACCATGCAAATTTGCATTCCCAGGTGCGAGCGCAGGCGGATCGGCTGGCGGGGATGGTGCAATCGCTGGAGGCACTAAATGCTGAGCTACGGGAAATGGGCAAGGTGGATAAGCTGACTCAAATTGCCAACCGTCGCGCCTTTGATGATTGCATCCATGAGGAGTGGCAGTTGATGATGCAGCAGCGGCGTCCATTGACGGTGATTTTGGTGGATATTGATTTTTTTAAATGTTTTAATGACGCCTTTGGGCATGTGGAGGGCGATCGCTGTTTGCAGCAGGTGGCCCAAGCGATTCATCAAGCGGTTGAAAGTTTCTCTGGTTTAGCGGCTCGCTACGGCGGTGAAGAGTTTGCGGTGATTTTGCCCCGTACTGGAGGGGAAAGTGCGGTGGCGATCGCCCAGCAAGTGCAACGCACCATCCAAGAGTTAGCTATTCCTGCCCCAGACTCCATCCATCGCCACGCTGATGTGGTGACCGTCAGCCTCGGCATTGCCAGCATTATTCCTGAGGCGGGTCAGTCGCCCCAGTCCCTCATTGAATTTGCTGACGCGGCACTATACCAAGCGAAAGAAGGCGGACGCAATACCTGGCGTACCTTTCAATCTCAGAAGCCCTTCAAAGGCAATGATCGGTCCGTTATTAAAAACAACAAACCCACGTCTTGAGTTAAGGACAGTCATCCCGTAGATGGCACATAAGTCCCATCAAATATGGTCAGCTCGATAAAAATTCGATAAAAACAGGACAATTTTGAGTCCCGTCATGAAGCTGAATCCGCACTATTTGCCTCGCAGCCGCTGCGCGAATGATGACCCTTAGCGATCGCTGGGGATTCTATTCATTCAAAGGTCGACTATAAATCCCAAAATTGGTCGACTATAAATCCCAAAATTGATAGAAGCCTGGGGGACGCGACTTAGGACAGCCCCGCCGCCATCGCTCGAATAATGTCTCCCCGCGTCAAAATCCCCACCACTTTGCCCCCTTCATCTAAAACCGGCAGCCGATGAACGCCATCACCGTGAAGCGCCCGGCTGGCATCTCGCAAGGTAGCTTCGGGGGTTGTGGTTTTCACCTTGGTGGTCATCGCCTCTGAAACGGTCGCCCCCATGGCTTTGTGTAATTCTTGCTCGAAGGTGACGGGATTTTTGAGATAAATAACGCTGTCCAGAATCGTAATGTAGGGGGGGATATCTACGCCTGATTCTTGCCAAATTAAGTCAGTTTCGGAAATAACTCCCACCAGCTTGCCCTTGTCGCTTAAGACGGGCATTCCACTGATGCGATGTTTTGCCAAAAGTTGAATCGCCTCTTTCATGGGCGTTTCTGGGGCAACCGTAATCGGGTCACGGCTCATTACATCGGCAACGGTGGCGGGCATAGATGATGATCCTGCATATGTGGCATTACTCTCTTATCTTTGCGATTCTGGGCGATCGCCGCAAGGTTTCATTAAGGGGGCTTAAGGGTAGAAGGCTAAAGTGCCCCCATGAAAGGAAGATTGCTAAAATGATTGAAGTACATAAATTTCGGCAACAACAATTGAAAGCTCGTGAGCTGTTCTGCTGTTAACGCTCCTTTTTTAACAATAGCTATGGCTAACCGTGTCACTATTTGCGATGCCACTAACCTGGGCAGCGATCGCCCAGTTTTTGTGTTGGATATTCTGACGGAAACCATTACGGTGCAGGAGTTGATTCGCCGTCGCGTTTATCAGGACGTTAAAGATTACAATGCGCGGCAAACAGACGTTTTTCAGGGGTTGGTGCAGCCGACGGATGCGGAACAAACCTTGAATGGCTATCGCATGAAACGGGTTCGACCCATTGATTGGGAAACCCAGTACGAAAGGGCGATCGCCGCTTTCAGAAACAACGGATTTATTTTGTTAATCAACGACGAACAGGCGGACTCTTTGGAGCAGGAAATTGTTCTAAAGCCAGACACCTCAGCAACGTTTCTCAAGCTAATGCCGCTTGTGGGCGGTTAGTTTGTTGCTCACCATCGGAACGTTGTTGGCTTGAAGTTGGCTTGAAGTCGTTGATTATTGCTGTCGTTGATCATTGCTGAGGTAAAGCATCATGGTTGCCGCCCGCGACACCTACGAAACGCCGGATACGTATTATTTTGCGCTGACTGAAGAAATTGCTCAGGTTGACAACAAGTCTTTGGACTACGCAGAGCAGTATCGCATTAAAAATCTCAGCGTCAGTGAAGAGGTCGAAGCGCTGGATCGATCGGAGCAAAGGGATTTGGCTCTGGCAATGCTCCAGTGGTGCATTGACCAAAAGCGTGATTTGGAGGCGTGCAAAGTTGCTAATGCTGACGTGAGTTCGGAAAGTCAAAAAATTGAGCCTCGCTATTCTTGGCAAGAAACTAGCCGAGTCTACGAAGTTTTTCTCCGTTTGACCCAGCGCAAACTTCCCTTTGAGCACGACAGCCTTATTCGGTTTATCGATCAATTCTGTGCCTATGGTCGCTTGTACGGGGGAGGAGGGCCGCTTACTAAAGCTGTCCAAAACCACCTCAAGACCCATTCCCTGACCCCGGAATTGGAGAATTCTATTAAGGGAGCCTGCGAGTTTTTTGGCAACCGCTATTCCCTAGATGCTCAAATGCGAAAACATCTGAGCCAGCTGCAAAAACTGTTGCCGAAGGGATCGCTGGATCTACCGCTGGTGGTGGGGGAATATTGGGCAGACCGGGCGATCGCCACCCTCCAACAACTTTCGGCAAAAGACCGCAATATTTGGGCAGAACTGTTAGATCACTGCACCCTTGCCACGGCGCCCAAGCCTTCAAAAACCTGGTCAAAAAAAGCAGACGCCGAGCTAGAAAAATTAAATCCTTTAGACGTTACGAACTTTTTGGCGGACTGGTTGATCCTGTTGGATAAGCCCCGCACCCGCCCGGCAGAGCGACGATCGCAATGGGAGCCAGATCCCAACCTGATGATCAACGACAAAAACGCCGATATTTTGAAGGGCTTAGTGTGGCTTTGTCCGTCATTAGTTTCGACAAAGCTGCCAGAAACAGAGGCGGCGGCGGGGGCACAGCTGGTGCGATCCCTCGGTGCTTTAGCCCAGTCCGCTTACCGCAAGGTGCCGGGGGTGGGACCGCGCTGTGTGCGAGTGGGCAACGCCTGTGTGTGGGCGCTGGGGCAGATGCCAGGGACAGAGGCGATCGGGCAGTTGGCGCTGATGAAGGTGAAGGTGAAATTTGGGACAGCGCAAAAGGGCATTGAAAAAGCATTGACGGCGGCGGCGATACGGGCAGGGCTGCCTCGGGAAGAAATTGAGGAAATGGCGGTGCCCACCTATGGCTTAGAAGAAGTGGGGCTGCGACGGGAAACCTTAGGCGACTTTACGGCGGAGCTAGAGGTGACAGGTACCAGCTCAACGGTGCTGCGGTGGATTAAGCCTGACGGTAAGCTACAAAAGTCAGTGCCCAAGGTGATCAAGGACAATTTTGCCGAGGAGTTAAAGGAGCTGAAGCAGGCGGCAAAGGATATCAAAAAGATGATGCCCGCCCAGCGCGATCGCCTGGAGTCGGTATACTTGCAGCAAAAAAACTGGAACTTTCCCACTTGGCAGGAGCGCTATTTAAACCATCCGTTGATGGGAACCCTGGCGCGGCGGCTAATTTGGTGGTTTACCAACTCCAACGGTGAGGAAACTGCGGGAATCTGGCTGGGCGAATCCCTGGTGGATATTAATGATCAGCCCCTGGAGAAGTTGAACGAACACACCCAAGTGCGCCTGTGGCATCCCCTCGACGCATCCTCTGCCACCATTCTCACCTGGCGAAATTGGTTGGTGAACCATGAAATTCAGCAGCCCTTTAAGCAAGCCCACCGGGAAATTTATCTGCTAACCGCCGCCGAAGAAAATACGAAAATCTACTCCAATCGCTTTGCTGCCCATATTTTGAAGCAGCACCAGTTCAGCGCCCTTTGTGGTCATCGCGGCTGGAAAAATACCCTACGGCTGATGGTGGATGATTGCTTTCCGCCTGCTAGCTTGAGCCTACCCCAGTGGAATTTACGTGCTGAATTTTGGGTGGACGGTATCGGCGAAGATTACGGCTCGGATACTAACGAAACCGGCACCTATTGGTACCTCGCCACGGACCAAGTGCGTTTTTATCCCATCGATGCGGCGCAGAACTTTGCCTATACCGGTTCCGGCGACTATGGCCGCGATCGCGACGACCCAGACACCCCCACCCCCCTCGACCAGATTCCACCTTTGGTGCTCTCTGAAGTCCTGCGGGACGTGGACTTATTTGTGGGCGTCGCCAGCGTGGGCAATGATCCCAACTGGTCCGACGGTGGTCCTGAAGGGCGATATCGAGACTATTGGACTAGCTATTCCTTCGGTGAATTGTCTGGCACCGCGAAAACCCGACGCCAGCTATTGGAAACCCTGATTCCGAAGCTGAAAATCCGCGATCGCTGCTCCTTTAGCGATCGCTTCCTAGTGGTGCGCGGTCATATCCGCACCTACAAAATCCACTTGGGTAGCGGCAATATTCTGATGGAACCCAACGATCAGTACCTGTGCATCGTTCCGGACCGCAAGCCCAACGGCGGTAGCATCTTTCTGCCATTTGAGGGAGACAATATGCTGTCGATTATTTTGAGTAAAGCCTTTCTGCTGGTTGACGACAAGGCAATCACCGACCCCACCATCATCAGTCAGCTGAAGCCGGCACGTTAACGCCCACCGTCACCGCTTTTGACAGTGTGGATTCGTTGAACTTGATGAAATCAAATTTATAGTCAGTACAACCGGACTCGATATAAGTCCTGTCCGATAAAAAACAGGACAATTTTGAGTCACGTGATCGAAGCTGAATCCGCAATCTGCACTATATTGCCCCGCAAACGATGACCCTTAGCGATCGCTAGCTGTTCTACTAATTCAAGAGTCCATCAGAGTAGATCAAATTTAAAGGGGACGATAATCGCGGAAATCGATATTGGGGAAAATATTGTCGATTTGCTCTACCTTTTCCAGCCAGCCCGAGTCAAGTTTTTCCAACCGAATATCGTCATAAAGCCGGTTGAAACGCATCAGGTGCGATCGCGTTCGCCTTACCGCATAGGGCACCATCGTCCCGGTGCGCATAATAAACGCCCAATCTGACGACTGTGCCAACAGCAACTCCCGCGCCGCCTGGTTCAGCGCTCGCTCTTCCAACTCATCCGCCGGATCTCGCAAAGACATTTGCACCATTCGCTCCGCCGCCTTATGCAAATGGCGATACACCCAGGTATTGGTTTGATTTAGCCAATACTCATGGAATCCTTTGTGTCCCCAACTGGACTGGGACGGGCGACACACCTGCTGCGTCGGATTCTCTTGGAGATACTCCGCCAGGTGGGTCATACGGAAGGACTTTTGATCAAACCAGGACTTGCGGAATAGGTAATCAATAAACCACGGCCCCTCGTACCACCAGTGTCCAAACAGCTCCGCATCGTAGGGGGACACCACAATGGGCGGGCGACCCATCATTCCCTGTAAATGCTCAATTTGCTGGGCTCGGTTGCCCATAAAGTTGCTAGCGTGCTCCGCCGCCTTCTCCCGCGCCCAGTAAGGATCGTAAAGCCCTTTTTCCGATAGCCCCCCGTCTCGGCTGGTGATTTTGTGATACTTGATGCCCACATTCTTCCGCTGACCGTTAGGCATAATGTATGGCTTGATGTACTCGTACTCTGCCTCCCAGCCCAGGTCCTTATAAAATTCCCGATACTCCACCGCGCCGGGATAGCCCACCTCCGACGACCACACTTGCTGGGACGATTCGTGATCCCGCCCAAAGGCTGCCACCCCTGTTTCCGTGTAAATCGGCGCGTAGGTGCCAAATCGGGGACGGGGGCGAGCATATAAAATGCCGTGCCCGTCAGTAATGAAGTACCGTAGCCCAGCATCCGCCAGCATTCGCTCTACGCCTTCGTAATAGGCACACTCCGGTAGCCAAATTCCTCGAGGTCGCTGCCCAAAGTGCTCCTCGTAATGGTCACAGGCCACCTTTAGCTGAGCCCACACTGCCTGGGGATACATTTGCATCAGCGGCAAGTATCCGTGGGTCGCTCCACAGGTGATGATTTCTAAGTTGCCTGAGTCTTGAAACTGCTTAAACGCTTTTACCAGGTCGCGATCGTACCGTTCCCACAGCTCGCGGACGTTTCCGAACTCTTGAATATAGTGCTCGGCTAAGTAGCGAATATGCCCGTTAAATTCATTGTGGACATATTCTTTTTCCGCCAGCTCCTGAAGCTGAGCCAGATGCTCGTCGTAGCGTTCTTGGAGCAGTGGATCTCGAAGCATAGCCACCAGCGGCGGCGTCATGCTCATGGTGAGGCGAAAATCAATGCCATCTCGCTTTAGCCCCTCGAAGGTTTGGAGAAGCGGCACATAGGTCTCGGTAATTGCTTCGTAAAGCCACTCTTCCTCCAGCACGTAGTCGCTTTCCGGGTGGCGCACAAAGGGCAGGTGGGCGTGAAGTACGAGGGCAACGTAGCCGAGGGTCATAAGCCGGGTCCGCCGAAGAAGGTTAACGGATGCAAAGTTGGTGGCATTGTAATCCACCGAGGGTCCGCTGGGAGTAATATCTCTGTCTTTGGAGCCTCCGTCTTTTGAACCTCCGTCTTTGACACCTCCGTCTTTGACACCTCCGTCTTTGACACCTCCGTCTTTGAAGCCTCCGCTTTTGAAGCCGGTGTTTAAACGCTTACGTGCTCGACCTTAAGCTTCACTGGGGGTGGGTAGAGGGTTCGTGGTCTCTGGGGCGTCAGGCGTATCGGTGGGAAAGTCTTCCACCATGGCGATTTTTTCCGGTACCAATTCCGACTGGATATCCCCAGACAGTTTCTTCATTAGCTGGGGGCGAGAGTCGCGCCACAGGTAGAAAATTTGGTCCCCCTGTTGCCACTGATGGTCCACGTCGGCGATGTAAAGCTGGCGATCGCGCTCCACCAGCAAAGGCAATAGGGAATCGTTACCCATCAATCGTCGCAAATGCTGAATTTGGTCTGCTTGGCTGTCAGTTTCCTGGCGAATTGTGGTTGTTCCAAATTTAATTTGTTGGTTCGCTAAATTTTGATTCCACTCCTTCATCATCACGTCCGCCTTAAATGCCTGGCGAATCTTCACCGTTGCTGCCTCAGCCTGCTCCCGAGGAAACACTGCTAGCACCCGTGGAGGGGCAAACTCTTCGGCAGCCCGCTGGGCTAAAACCGCGTTAACTTCACCATTTTTAGTCATCGCCACAAAGGTGCCCAAGGATTCCAAACCGGCCTTTTCCAAGGTTTCCATATCTAAGCCACTGCTGAGAAACACCTTTAAATTTTCCTGCTCTGCCGCTGCACAGGCCTCTTTGTCCGTGTCCACCAGCACCACCGTTTCGCCCCGCTTCTGGAAAAGCCCGGCTACCAAGCGACTAATGGGCGTGGAGCCCACAATTAATACCCCTGTGGCTTCGCGCGATCGCAATCCCAACCACTGGGCCACAGGACGTGCCGTCAATCCCTGCAATGTCACGGTCATGGTGATGGTCAAAAACACCAGCGCCTTAATGGCGTCGCCGCCGTTTAAGCCATTTTGGGTCAGCAAAATACTAAACAACGACGCCACCGACGCCGACACAATACCCTTAGGTGCCACCCAGCTGACAAACGCCTTTTGTTGCCACCGTAAATCGCTATTCCAGGTACATAGCCACACATTCAGTGGGCGCACCAAAAACATCAGCACCAGCACCGTCGCCGGACCGCCCCACCCAAGGGTTGCCACACTGGCTAAGGACAAATCTGCCGCCAGTAAAATAAACAGCACCGACACCGCCAAAATTGTTAGCTGTCCCTTGAATCGTCGCAGGGTTCGCTCATCGGGCACCGACGACGCCCGCAGCACAATACCCATCGCCACAGTGGCCATCAACCCGGACTCGCTAACGGCTCCCTGGGACAGGGCAAAGGTGCCCCACATACTGGCCAACACCACCAGGTTATTTAGCTCATCGGACACAAAGGTGGCCCGTTTCAAAAACTGCGCCACCAATAGCCCGCCGATCGCCCCAATCAGCCCCCCCAACCCCAAACGCACCGCCAAACCACTAATCACGTCCAGGGGCTCCGCGCCGCCGTTAAGCACCACATCCAGCACCACCACTGCCAAAATTGCGCCGACGGGATCAATCAATACCCCTTCCCCTTCCAGCAGCGCCGCCACTCGCTTTTCCACCTGCACATTTTTCAGCAGCGGACCCACCACCGTCGGACCGGTGACCACAACCAACGATGAATATAAAAAGGCGATCGCCCAGGGAAATTCCCCCAGCCAGTGGGCCGCCAACCCGCCTCCAAGAAATGCAATCAATGTGCCTAAGGTCACCAGGTTGCGCAAGCTGCCCGACACCTTATTCAGGGCACGCAGCTCTAGATTGAGCCCCCCCTCAAATAAAATCAGCGCCACCGACAGGGACACAATCACATCCAGCCCAGTGCCCAACAGCTGAGGGTGCAGCCAGTCCAGCCCGTCACGCCCCAAACCAATGCCAAAAATTAGCAGGCAAACAATGCCTGGAATTTTCAGATAATTCGCCAGTACCTGAGCACCGATGCCAACCCCCACGGTCAGCACAATTAATTGTGAAATTTCAAAGGAACTATCCATGGGCGCGATCGCTGACGCGATGACAAAAAGCAGAATTAGCCTTCAAAATCAGCGAAAAAAGCTGCATAGGCTACCGACAAGGGTCTGCACTTTACTTACCGTGCGATAGCTTCTGGGCTTCTCAGTATACCAAGGGTAATAATTACCCAGCGCATTTGCAGCACTCTGCTTAATGTGCCTGAAACCTGCTTGAACAGCCTAAAACCTTTATTGCAACCCTTGTCGCGACCTATTTTCTGCGGCCTATTTTTATGGAAACAACCCTCTGGTACTCTTCCGCGATCGTCGCCCTCGGCGCTATCCCTGGCGCCGTCTCCCGCTACTTAACCGTTACCGTCTGCAATCGCCTCTTTGGCAGCTTCCTCCCCTGGGGAACCCTAACGGCAAATTTGGTGGGATCCCTGGTGATGGGCATCGCCATTACCTGGTTTAGCCAAACCCCCAAAACTCACCCAAACTGGCAGCTTTGGCTGCTGGTGGGCTTTTTGGGCTCTTTCACCACCTTTTCTAGCTATGCCTTGGAAACTTGGCGGCTCCTAAATGGCGATCGCCCCTGGTTAGGTTGGACCTATGGTTTAGGCAGCATCGCCCTGGGATTAGCCGCCGTACAGGTCGGCGTAGTAGTGGCAAAATCCTGGAACGCATAAGGTAAAACGTTTCTGGACCCTTATTAATAGGGCTTTCTATTCAACTGGGGTTTGATTGGAAACAGTTGGAACAACAAATCGCCATCAAACTTTTCCGTAAAAACTGTAAATGCAGGGCAACTCAGAGCAATAAAAGTAAAAGATAAAGATGGTTTTACTCTCCTCTGACTGGTGTTTTATAAAGGATCGCCCCAGGTGAAGCTGGCGGTGATAGATTAGTTACTAGGCACGAAAAGGGAAGCAGAATCCCCTAGAAAAAGCAATGACGATGGAGTGCGTGCCCCATGCTCCAGACTCAACATTACGACGAAACAGTGGCGCATTTTGTAAAAAAGTGCCCCGTACTCTACACACTTATTCTGTTGGCTTTCTTGTTTAATTCTAAGCAAAGGTTGTGCAGCAAGTGTTTAGTAAAGCGGTGTTTCAGTGGAGGAAAGCGTTCGGTTTTCTTTTGAGAAGTCCACTTGCTGCTCGCTTGAAGTGTGCCCGGGACCAAAACAGCGGTCTGAATCGACCACCCTGTGCCTCTTGCTTTGATCGTGATCGTGTAAACCCTTAGCTTTGACTGTTACTGAAAATTATTCTGTCTGAATTTGATCTGTCTTCAGTTAGTTTTACCGATGCAATCGGGTTTGACCACCGCTGGTTAAACCCGATTGCTTTTGATGGGAAGGTGCCTATTCTGAGAACTCTTAAGTCAGGGGGGCTTTGAAAAGGTGGCCCTGGATTTTGTTTTTTGCGCCTTTACCATCAACTATTGAGCCAATAGAAAAGTCGGCGATCGCTGAAGGTCATCATTCGCGAAGGGTTTGCGAAACCAATAATGCAGATTCAGTTTTGATTGCGTGGCTAAAATTGTCCTATTTCTTGCTGGATTGACTGTGATTTTTGACTCTGTGGGATTTTCGACTTCGCAGAAATAAACCAAGGTGCAACAGGCCAAGGGGCAACAAGTCAGCGACAATAAATTTGATACCCATGATTTAAAAGCTAGACGGCGTGGACACAGCAACAAATCCAGACGCAACTCCCTCCAATGCGACCGTAAATGCCCCAGGCAATACTTTGATAGAGGCAGAAGGCATCGTTGGCGGCTCCAGAAATAGCGACCCCAGGGACTCAGTAAACCTCGCCGTTACCTTGGGAGATCCGGCGGGTGTGGGGCCAGAAGTGGTGTTGAAGGCGCTGGCTAACGATGAAATTGCGCGCCATTGCGTTGTGGTGGGATGCCGCGATTGGGCGATCGCCTGCTATGAGACCTTGCGTGATCGTGGCATCGCCACCATTGCCGATCCGCGGCGGCTTGTCTGGGATGATCGCCCTTTATCTTCTGTGCAACGGCAGGAGATTCGCCTGGGACAAGTGAGCGCTGCCGCTGGAGATGCGGGGTTTCAATGGCTAGATCGGGCGATCGCCCTAACAAGAGCTGGACAATGCCAAGGCGTTGTTACGGCCCCCATCGCTAAAATTTCCTGGAAAGCTGCGGGACACCACTGGCCCGGTCAAACGGAAGTGCTGGCTGACCGGGCTAACTGTGATCGCTTTGCCATGATGTTTGTGGCGCGATCGCCTCACACTGGTTGGCCGCTGCGGGTTTTGCTGGCCACAACCCATATCCCCATTTGCGATGTTCCCAACGCCTTAACTTCAAATTTACTTGATACGAAGCTTGATCTCTTGATTCAAAGTTTGCGCCAGGACTTCGGCATTGCCCGTCCCCACATTGCAATTTCTGGCTTAAACCCCCACAGCGGCGAGGGGGGACAGTTGGGCACTGAAGAACGCGATCGCCTCCTACCCTGGCTAACCCAAGCCCGACGCAACTATCCAGAAGTGACCCTCACTGGACTTGTTCCCCCCGATACCCTGTGGGTCAACCCTGGTCGTGCCTGGTTTGATCGTCAGTGGCTCACCCAGCAAACCCAGCCAGGCATCCTGCTGAATTTGCCCGACGCTTATTTAGCCCTCTACCACGACCAGGGGTTAATCCCCGTGAAGCTAATGGGATTTGATCGCGCCGTTAACACCACCACCGGACTTCCTTTTATTCGCACCTCCCCCGATCACGGCACCGCCTTTGACATCGCTGGACAAGGCATTGCCGACGCCACCAGCATGACCGCCGCCCTTGATTGGGGACTGCGCTTAGTTCGCCAACGCCAGCGGAAAGGAAGTTTAGCTAGCGCAGTTTAAGGCGGCGATCGCAGGGATTTTTATGGCTTTAGTCCGTCAGTCCATTCCACAAACAGACCGTAATAAACGGTCGAAAATCCAGATCCCCTGACTGATCCCCTCTTAATAAAGATATAAATCGTATCTTCAGCTACACTTGCTCTAGATCACGCAGGATGTCTTGGCGACCCGTAAGTTGGGAAAGTTACGGTCTCCATCAAGTTTGGGAAAGCTTGACGCGTATTCTCCTGCTTTTAACGTGATTGCAAGTAAGCCGTAGCTGTGATGGACGTGCTACGGGGTTTTTGGACTGGTTCTTTGGGGCCGGTCCTTTCTGCTTTTTATGGGGTTGGGGAAGATTGCCGTTTGGATGCCCCGTTGATCACACCAAGGCATCACGATGACGAACAGCTAAGGGCAGTTCCCAGGGAAGAAAATTATGGGATCCCACGGAAGCCTATGAATCTGGGTGACAAGTTTCGATGGCAATGATGTGTCTGTGAAGCGTGGGTCGAAAAAATCGTCCATTTTTATGCATTAAGGGGCTAAATATTAAAGATTTGAGAAATTTATCTTAAAGACAGCAAGAAGGGATGAGCACCCCATTGTGATCTGGATCATTAATTCATCGAGATGCGATCGCACGCTTCAAAAATTTCTGTCATATCTGGTTACACTCCGCCATCACTGCAAACCCCTGAATTACTCTGAATAATAGGAGCAGGTTCTCAGTGAGGGGTATACATGAAACGCGCAGCAGGTCAGTTCGCTACAGTTTTTTCCAAGTCTTCCGCCACCTTTGCCGTGTTGGCAACAATGGCTATTAGTGGACTTTCCTCTCCGAGTAACGCTGCCGATCCTGCCGCTTTGCAACAGCTATTGGAAACGCGATCCTGTTCTGGGTGCGATTTGACTAATGCGGACCTTTCTGAGGTTGATTTGGTGAGTGCTGACCTGTCTGGAGCAGACCTGTCGGGCGCGAATTTAAATGAGGCAATGCTTAACAAAGCTAACCTCGCTGAAGCCAACTTAAGTCAGGCCTCTTTAATCAACACCCGCCTCCACGGTGCAGACCTCACAAGTGCGAATCTGTCGGGAGCTGATTTGAGCTTGGCAGGGCTAGTGATTGCGAACCTGCAAGGTGCTGATTTGTCAGGGGCAAATCTGTTGGGAGCAAACCTTGACTCAGCTAACCTACACAGAGCCATTTTGGATGGAGCTCGGCAGACCATGGCGGGGCTGCAAACCATCAGCTTTGAGCAAGGGGGCGGTTATCCAATGGACGTTCTGGGGATTAACCTGCGGGACGCTGACTTGAGCGAAGCTTCTTTACAAAGGGCTGACTTGAGCGGCTCTGATTTACACGGCGTCAACTTAGTCAACGCGGATATGCGCAACGCCCGATTGGAAGGCGCTAACTTATCTCGCATCAATATTGAGAATGCTCAGGTGGAAGGAACTCTTCTGGCGGGGCATGTGCTTAAAGAGCTGTAATTCAAGACATCTCTCCTAAAAAGCACCACAAAGTGAACAAGCTGTGGCTGAATTCGCCATGACAACGCTGGGAAAGGTAGAACAACGAAGGTTGAAGACATCTTGTAACAGTTGCGTGCCTCGCCAGCTTTATTGCGGCTCTTTCATAATGTGAACGTGAAACTTGAACGTACGGCGGTATACTGATGAACCGCAGGCGAATGGGGCGAAAGAAGTGAAAGCGGTGCTTGTGTTGAAGGGCACCTTTTTGAAGCAATGGCTTTAGGCGATCGCCGCTTCTGTACCTCCTTCCGCATCATTTATTGATATTACTGAAACTTCTAGCAAAACCATGTCCCGTAAATGCCAGCTAACCGGAAAGAAAGCTAACAACGGCTTCGCCGTATCCCACTCCCACCGCCGTACTAAGAAGCTGCAACAAGCAAACCTGCAAACAAAGCGTGTGTGGTGGCCCCAAGGTAACCGCTGGGTCCGCTTGCGCCTGTCCACCACCGCAATCAAGACTTTGAACAGCAAAGGCATCCAAGCTTACGCGAAGAGCGCGGGCATTGATTTAAACCAGTTTTAGGCAAGATCTCTGAAAGTGCCTTTCGCAAGCTGTCTAGAACTGTCTAGATACTTTAGTGGCACTTCTGAAAGGAGTCGAGAAATAGGCTGTAAGGAATAAGTTTTGCTCTCCACCTTCTGGGACAGAATCCAGGAAGGTGGAGTTTTGTATGGGCGATCCTAAAATCTGGCTGTGATCAATTCTTCTATAACCAGTGCAATTGGAGCTGAATACGAAGTATTTACTTCGTATGATATTGCGAAAACCCGTCCGGTCAGCGATCTCTAGCTGTCCTACTGGTTCCAGAATTGACAATTCCAGAATTAATAATCCAAGAATTGACCAGGGCTTTAAATGAATGGCGGTGGAAATCTTTAACTAGCTCAAATTAACTAGCCCAATTTTTTCGCCAAGTTACTCGTGACGCGGAAATGACTATGGGCAGAAGCTTTCAGGATGTCCCTTCAAAGGCTGTTGGTGGAAACATTTACAGTTCCGCCGTTGAGATGAGTCATCTTTGAAAGGAATGGGTACCCTAGTAATTATAGAAGTCTCTGTCTTTAGCTGAAAGCTCGGTTCGGAACCTATTGGTCGAACAAGCGTCAGTAAAGCGATGGTGGACGCAGCGACTAGATTTTTAAGGTGGTGCGTCAGGAACTTCTAAGTGCGCCTAACTTGATTACGGGTCTCACTCTTTAGCAGTGTTGGGTTATGTCTAAGCTACGTCGATTCTATTTGGATTTAATCTATCGTTTGGGGCACTGGTTCGGACGTGCCCAACAATGGATACGGCAGCGATCGCCCCTTCCCCGGAAAATACGCAAAGGTGCTTTCCGGCGAACCCAAAGTGGCTTTATTTTGCCAACCACTTCATTGCTACTGGTGGTGGTGGCATTAACCATTACTGCAGTTTCATTGCGCTCCCTTAATCGCGTTGAAAATGTGGCGGGTGATCGGCAGCAGAAGATTATTTATAACGCTGCAACTCCAGCAATTGATCGGGCAAAGTCCAAGCTGGAAAAGTTGTTTGCTTCCGATCCACGACGCACGCCCACGGGGGTTCCTCCTGAGGAATACCTGTTGAGCCTGATGCTCAATGACAATGACCTGGTGCCGGACTTAGACGGTAATCCTTACACCCTGCCAGGGGAAACGCGCCTAGATATTAACGGCGATGGAACTAACGACAACGCTTGGCAGTATGAGGCTGACACCAATGGAGATGACGTTGACGACTCCGTCATTGCCTACTCAATTACTTTTAAGACGCCGAAGCCCACAGGTGGCACCTTTGATGCTGCGACGCTGTTTAACCAATCCCCTGCGGCCCTAAAAGACAGAGCGGACAATTTAGAAGTACGTTCTGGTCCTTTACAAAGTGACAACACGGCGGATGGCTGTAATCTTATTGAGCGCTTGGGAGAAGATTTCCTGCCGCCGCTTGAAAGCGGTTGGTTCCAGGACGCTAGCACCACTGCTAACCTTCGAAAAAACTTCCAAATTGACGCGGTAGTTGTTCCCAAGGTTCAGTCTGGAGAATTTGAAACTAGCGGTGGACTGAATACCATTGCCACCCTAGAACTTCAGCAGGATAAGCTGGCGGCTCGCGGTAACCGCTGGGCAGCGTGGTTCCGCAACGACCTAGAGCTATTTCCTGGTCCTGACTTCAACTGGAATGGTGCCATGCATACAGAAGGCAGCATCTTCTTCGTTGCCAATAGCTCTAGACTGACCCTTTACCTCGTCAGTTCTCCCGCTTCTTGTTTGTATAGCCTGGACGCGTCTCAGATTTCCGCATCAGGGGAAGGCAGCCTTGCTGGATCAGCCCCTAAGAACTACAACGGTGATTTTGTGGCTTCGTCCCTGACGAATCGTTTTGGAAACTTCCGCAGGGAAGGTTTTGCTTCGATTCACTATCAGCAGGATACGGAAAATACCTCCCGCGGCGCACCGGTTATTACGTCCAATAACTTTTCGGCAGAGACCGACTCCATTAACACCACCTCTGCCATTAGCATCGCGATGGATCCGCTACCCTTATTTACGGAAGACTTATCCATTCGGCGAGATCCTGGAAACTTCCGTTCGGGAGAATGGGCTGAGCAGGCCTATGTTCAAGCTGGCCGCGCCCAAAATGATTCCCTACGTAAGCCCTATTTGGATGACTTTTTCCGGGCAGATAATCGGTATGGACCCCGGGCTTCCTATGGGGGCGGCTCAGAGGAGACCACTGCTTTACCTGCTGGAACAGTTGTAGGAACGCCTATCAATGGCGCCGCAGAATTGACTCGAAATTCTAACCCGGCAAGTAACGCCGATCTAGGGCTTGATGGTTATTGGGAGCGCCGGGCAATTCAGGAAGGATTACGACTAATTGTCGGACAGCGTCTGGAGTTAGGTAGTGATTCGCTGAATCCCTTGGGCTATCCCCAAAATGCCGCTGATTTTGATGCAGGTCGTCCCCATGCGGCGTTGCAGAGGCGATCGCTGCGTGATGTTTTGGCTGCTGTTCAGGGAGCATTGGTGTACCACCACAACTACGAAAACGGCGCTGAGCCAGTGGCTGCAATGGCAACGGTTACTCACCCTGGTAGTCCTGGCAGCTTGAAAAATGCACAAACTTTTGAGCAGCCTCCAGAACCCTTTGCAGTGCGTGACAATGCAGGACTGCGTAGCTTGTTCGGTGAAGAATTCGGAAACAATGGCGACGAGCTCTTAACTGACTTTTTTGAAGGGCGCGGCACCAATGGCTGGGAGTTTGACGCCGGCACTTTGAATTCAATGATGCCAGCGTCCACTGGAGCGAGTACTGCGACGGTGCAGTTTAGCAATACTGCTTTGAGGGATGCCGTTGAAAACCTGGCGGCACTCTCCGGCGACCCCGACGGAGCCTTCCCTGCGGTTCAGGAAAGCGGCACGGTTCACCCCTATCCGGAGTTGACGAAGTGGGGGAACTTCTCTGAGTTGAATCGTAGTCTTTCCGATAGCCTCAACAGCCCGGCGGATCAAAGCAATCAGCAAACCGCTGGCTTGACTATGGGGATGCTGGCGTACAACTTGAGCTATTTAGATGCTCTAGATTACGGCAATGCCAATACCCAGACGATTTTAGAAAACCTGGCGGATGAGCTAGGTGCCGTTGGTGATAAGACTTCGAACTTTGATAGCAGTCTTCCTGATATTAATGATGGAACCCAAGGGGACCCCAACTTGCCTGACTCTGATGTGGCGGCATGGTCTTTAGATGCTGCTGCGCCTGTGGGTGTGAGAACCGACTTTTTGAACGCTCGCGGTGATGAGTTTGACAAAGGCAAGGTGGATTTATTCCGCAACGACAAGCAGAGTGATCGCCCCTTTTCGGCTCGGGTGTATCCGGCAAAAACTTCCGTTACCGGTGGTTCTGCTGATGCCTTGGCGGTCAGTGCATCTGATGTGAGCAAGTATGTGGAAGTTCAGTTGGCGGATGCTCAATTGACGCCGGAACCGAGCCCGCCCTTCGCAGAGGCTGGTCGATGGCAGGATGAATCTCCTCGAGTACCGCCGGACGCTTACGTGTTTGCCCTTGGGGACGCCAATGGTAATCCCAATGAAAATGGCGTTGACCCCACTGATTTTCAGCGGTGGGCTCGGCTGATTGCCTTGAAGGAGCAGGTGTGGCGCGATCGCAACTTTGGCTTCGCTCCCACCTTTGGACGAGCAGTGAATACCTCTGGCGCCAATCCCAATTTGCACCAGTTCAGCTACGAGATTGAATACGTTTACCCCAGTAACCCGGGGGATACGTTCACCAATTTCAGTGGCGTTGGCGAGGACCTGAATGACAACGGCGTTTTGGACCCCGATGAGGATGTCAACTTCAATGGGCGTCTAGACGTTCAAAACGAAACAGGCTTCGACTACAACGGCAACGGCACCACCGACGACACCCACGAGTTTGACGGTGATGGCAGTGGTGTCATTGACAATGGCGAAGACAGCAACGGCAATAATCAGTTTGATCGCACTGCTTGGTATGCCTTTGGTGGACGGACCTTCTACCAGGGAGAGTATTACGAGTTTGGTTGTGATTTCAGCCAATCTACCGGTAATGACTACTTCGGCTTTGGGCTGCCGACGGACTTTGCCTCTGAGCGTCGTTTCTTACATCTCGCGACTACCTTGTGTCCGGTGGAGGCTAAGTACCCATCGCTGTACTACCTCTTCCCCACTGAGACCCATGATTTCAAAGGCGATCGCGTTGCGACTCAAGCCGTTACCCTTAGCGCCGGACCGGATCCTTCAGTGGATACCGTGACTGAAGATGTTGAGGTGACCTACACCCAGCCAAGAACTGGTCTGGACGAAGACTACATCGATACTTTCCTTACGGATACAGAGGTGAGCGGAATTATTGGTGGTACACAATTTGCAGCAGTTGACCCTGCGGCGATCGCCATCAAACCACTGCCCCTGGGGGACTGGAGGATTCCCGTTGACCGGGATGTGACACCACCTGGTGACTGCGGAAACTCTGCTCCGGTATGCTCAGAACTCAGCTTAATTGCGGTACAGGGCACTGGAGGCGCTCCGGTGGCTTATCATCACCCAGGCATCATAGACGCTGCGTTTTTCAGCGGTCGAGATTTACTGGTGTCCCGAGCATTGGATCTCGATGTGGATATGTTGAGGGATGGAGGGAACTCGCCTGGCGAAATTTCCCCTGATACCTGGATTCCTTTTGGAGATATTGAAGATCGACTAGATGGTGGCATCGTATACGGCTTCCGAGAAGACAGCTTGCGTGAGGATGGGATTGCTCGACCGGCATCCACCACTTGGAATACCTATCAAGGTAATCCGGAGCAAACCACTAACCGTATGTTGGTCAACTCTTTCCCCGGTAAAGATCCTCCGATTAACGACGCTACGGGAATTAGTCCTAAACCTGTGGACTACTATCCCGACCCTGATCGGCGTGCCCATGGATTCCGCCTCAGAAATGCGGAAACAGTGCGTCGTGTGGGGGGCGGTGACGAGGACGAAAACTTATATGGTCTTTCGTTTGTTTCCGATAA
The DNA here is from genome assembly GCA_937883785.1 of uncultured cyanobacterium. Taxonomy (GTDB): domain Bacteria; phylum Cyanobacteriota; class Cyanobacteriia; order CACIAM-69d; family CACIAM-69d; genus CALGDE01. The sequence goes on along the minus strand of CALGDE010000038.1, from coordinate 30,582 downwards.
CGCGTTGTACATCAAGGGAGATTTGAATTTCCACAGATCCGGCGGCGGCACTGTGGAGGAGTTCCAAAATACCTTGGCAGATGACTACAGCAACTTCTACACTCGTAATTCCCTCAACAGTGAGTTCGCCAACCCCAGTCAAGATGATTGGCGCCCTGTGGAGCTGCTGGCTGATATTGTTACCCCCCTGTCGAACAACTTCTGTGAAGGAAGTGTGCAAGATAGCCTGAGATCTGTGGGATTCGATATTGGTGATTTGTATGGCTGCTCCACCAGCGACGGTAATACGATTTACACCTCGTTTACGAACACTGATCGCCCCACTACCCTTGCGGAACCTTCAGAGTGGTGGCACGAGAATCGGTTTGATGTAATGTCACCGCCAGCGGTGGATTTTGCCGGTCGAATTCTCCGGAAAACCAATGGCGTTGCTAGTCAATATCCCACTAGCGACTTCGAAATTCCCCGGACTGGTGGAGGTAATGCCACTGCCGTACGAGCGGAGATTCCCGTTGCTAGCGAGACCACCACAAATGCGGTGTTTGTAAGTGGTATTGGTCCTAGCCGATTTAACCAAAGCTATGGGGGGCTACATAACTTCCTGCCGCTATTGGAGAATTGGGGCGACACTCCTTTAAGGATTGCCGGTGCCTTTCTCCAGCTAAGCTTCCGCACTTCGTCTACGGGACCCTACGATACGGACGCTTGGGAGACGACTCAGGAGGTTCAACGTCGAGAGTTCTTGACCTACTATGGCGCTCCCCAAAGACGCTGGGGTTATGACGTGGGTCTGCAGTATGCTCCTGCGGGACCGATCGCTAGTCGATTTGTCACCTTGGGAGATACCCGCAGTGAGTTTTACGGGGAGCCTGCGGCAGATGATCCCTATATTTGCCTGTTGCGCAAGTCCATCGCGGATCACGACACTGACGACTGTGACTAAGGTCTACATTGGGGGCGGCTTAGCCCCCTCGATCCTTACCTGATTTTTTGCCTCACTTGCCCTTGTTTCTGCCTACTGGTTTAAAACTATGACGCCTTTCTCTAAAGTCACACCCAGGATGTCGCCACGGCTAAGATTGGCATGGATTAAACGATGGGCGACGTTGGCTGGGCGATCGCAACAAGCCAATGCGGAGTCGGGTTTGACCCTGATTGAGTGCATTGTGGCGATCGTCATTATTTCCGTTGTGGGGGTGGCTATTACGCCGCCATTATTCCTGGCAACGGCGGCACGGGTTCAAACCAACCGAGCTGAACAGGCGGTTCAAATTGCCCAGGGTGAGGTGGATAAAGTCCGAGTTTTGGTGGAGCAAGGTGCCTACGACAGCGGCGATTTGCCAGGGGCGGGCTCGGCAGAAGTGACGAAAACGCCTCCCCCTGATTCCGTATTAACTAACTCGCTGAGTTCGACCCACCAACCCTGTGACGACACCTTGGACAATAATTTCACGCCTCCGGCTGCTAATGAATTATTGCCTGTGGATGTGAACGGCGACTGTGAATCAGACTTTCTAATTCAAGTGTTTCGCAGCGAGGACAATCCTCAAACGGTGGCAACCACTGCGGAGGGAGCGGAGATTCCACTGGTCTTTGGGCTGGGGGTTCGGGTTTGGGCTGACACGCCGGCGTTACGGAGTAATTTGGCGGCGTTAGATTCGGAACCTGCAAAATTGGAGCTTCGGGCAGGCACTGGCGAGCAAACCATTAAGCCTTTGGCGGTGGCTTACACCCGCATTGCCCGTTCAGATTTAAACGTTTCCTATAAAACGTTTTGCTTGTCTCTTGGGGGGACTGAAGAAGAATGCGACTAGGACTATTCAGCAATACTGACCGTTTGAACGGCACTAACCAGCGATCGCTTCTCCAGCGTTTCCATGGAACCTTGCGTTGGTATTTGGCCCATTTAATTAAGGGGCGATCCCAAAAAAGTACCGCCGGTTTTACCTTGGCGGAACTGCTAATTACGCTGATCATCTCCAGCATTATTATTGTTGGCTTGCTAACCCTGGTGGTTGATCTGGTGTCATCGAACCGGAAAGAGCTAGCGCGCACCGAAACTCAGCGAGAAATGAGTATCGCTTCGGAGTATATGAGTAGTGAGCTTCGGGAGGCTGCTTATGTGTATACGGGCGATTGTTTATGGCAAGGGGGAACGCCTTCGCCAGACATTCAGCCCTGTCAGGGGCTTTTCAATGGGGGTGGCAATTTACGGGTTCCTGACGATAGCGTGCCGGTGATTGCGTTTTGGAAACTAGACCCCCTGCCTGCTAACTGCAATATCGCCGAATGCGCTAACTATGCGGTGGCTCAGCGCTCTTATACCCTTGTAGTTTACTTTCTAAGTCAAGCCGATCCTGATAATCGCTGGGACGGTCAGGCTCGATTAACTCGAGCGGAGCTATCCCGATTCACCGCCACGGGTGAGCTGGGAGACTTGGGGGGCAGCCCTGATCCCAACTCTACTGATGTCACGTTTAGACAATGGGCCTCTGCCACCAGCATCACCCCTGATGACGCTGTACTGGTGGATTATGTTGACGCAACACCAGATCAACAGGACTTGCAGGAAGGGCAGGAATGTCCGGAGCGGTACGAAATTACGCCCAGCAAGGAAGCTTTAAACGCTGAAGGATTTGACAAGGTTCGGAGCGTGTATGCCTGTGTCCGTGATGATGCAGTGGCTGGATCTGCCACCAATGTGACCACATCCTTTAACCAAAAGGTGGTGCTGTTTGTGCGGGGTAATCCTCAGGGACGCTATGGCTTAGACGCTCAAGCCTGTGGCAACACCCTAGAAGGCACCTTACGCACTGAGCGCCAAGACTTGTTGACAGGAACTCAGGGAATTTGTAATTTGCCCACCGTCAAAACTGAGGTGTTGAATCGAGGGGTTGCCAATAAAGTGCCCAGTCAGCTTGGTGGTTCTTTGCCGACAACTACTGCTGGCGATCCATAGTGGGTGGTTCACCCACTGGGACGCTGCTCCACGTTTTAGATTGCCGAGACTATACGAGGCGCGTTAGCTGAACTCGATATCGTTGCTTCTTGGTAATAGCAACGTTACCGATGGTAAGGCGACCTTTTCCACGAATTGCTACGAGATCTCCGGTTTGTAGGGCGTGGCTGGGGGTGGTCGTGGACTTCCAATTCACCCGCACGTCCCCTCGATTAATAAAGTCGGACATTTTGCTTCGGGACATGCCAAAACCTGCTGAAGCGATCGCATCTAGGCGCATTGAAGCTTCCACCGTGGTCATTTCTTTTTTCTTGGGTTCGCGAATCTTGAGTTCATCAAGGGAAATTGGGCGAACCTGAACCGGGACGGATCGCACCTGAGTTAGAGATGTTTCCAGGAAGGGCACAATTTCAGGCATAACCACTGCCTGGGCACCTCGCTCTCCCAGCACAATAATGTCGCCGACTTTTTCCCGCACTAAGCCTGTGCCCAATAGTGATCCCAAAAAATCACGGTGGGTGGCGGAATCGAATAGAAAATTGCCGCTAATGGAAATGGCTGCCACTTCCACCTGTTCCTTAAGAAGGGGCAACTCGCTGCGGGCAAATCCCAGACGCTGTCGCTCTGCTTGGGGATAGCCACCCCAACTTAATGAAATAATGTCGGCGAGTCCTTGGAAGCAACTTTGAATATCGACTAATTCCGGAGGAGAGAGGAAGTCACTAATGCTCACTTCCCACGTTTTAACGGCTTGCTCCGCTAGGTCAATCGCCCGCGCAATGACGTCTCGATTGTCGGCACGTTTTAACAGGTCTTCACGGGGCAGCATAGACTTGGTCAATATTTAATCAGTAAAGTTTGCGGGTAAAGCCAGTGCGGTTGAGGAAATAGATGATGTGAGAAAGAAAATATGGGGAAACTACAGCACTTTATTGCAAGGTACCTTGCCGATCGCTAGGAGATCAGCGATAGTATTATTGCAAATGTTGCCTAAACGTACAGGACCGCCGCAAACGATTTAAGCAGACTTTAGGGGCATCACTGTTATTTCGTTTTTCACTTTTCCATTGTTGCTTATTGCGAGAAGCTAGGTTGCCGTGAATCCAGCAGAATTTACTCCCACCCCCGATTTGACTATGGAAGTGTCGCGCTTGCACGATGAGCTGCAAATGCGAGACCAATTGGTGCAGCAGCTGTCCCAGGAGCTGTTTCGATTGGTGAAGGGGACTCCGGGGCTAGTGCCATCAGCGGAAACTTCGGAACGGCAGCAGGTGGAAGCTCAAGCGCTTCGGGACCAGCTTCATGAGGTGGAGCAACAGGTGGCGTTTTACCAGGACCAACTGTCGGATAAGGACTCGGAAATCTACCAACTGCGTCAGTCGGTGCAAGAGCTGGGTGATCGCAGTCGAATGCTGGAGCAAGTAGTACAAGATTTACCGAACCTGTATCGGAAGAAGTTTGAGGAGCGTCTGGAGACCGTGCGGGATCGGGTGGCTGCACTTCAACAGGAAAATCGCAACTTACAGTCGGAGTTGCAAAGTCTAAACTATCGTCTAGCGACCAGCAGTCACCGTCCTGGGTCTTTGAATTTGCCAGACTTTGAGCCTGAAGCAGCGCCGGTTCCCACCTTTGGAAACGCCTAACGGGAGCCGCCGTTGTTGATTATTGTCGTGGATGAGGTTGAGCCTGCAAAAGCTGCCGGCTGGTCTTCAGAGAGGTTGTCTAGGGCAATCACCGCTTTTAATGACGTGGTCGATACCGTTAGGGTTGTATCCTCTGGCGGGCTTCAAGAAGCTTTGAAGGATATTGACTCGGAGCGAGATATTTTTTGCCCTCTCACCGCTGAGTTAGAGCTGGGCGACCTGCTGCCTGAAGGGCGATCACACAGACTTTTTTTAACGACTATTCGCTGCAACGACACTGAAGGTGTTCGTCGGCAGGTTATTGATGGATTGGGCTGCGAAACGGGAGCAGGAAGCTTTTGGCTGCCGATTGTGATGACGGGCAAGGGGCCGCTTTACGCTGAAGCGATTAGTGCTGATGGCGCCCAGGAAAATTATCAGCAGCCGTTTTATTTGAGCGATCGCCAGCGACAGGCAGTTTATCGTCTTGGACATCGAGTTCTGAAGCTACTGGATGTACCTCCAGCGGCATATTTGTTGGGCTTGGGGCTGGAAACAGACGGGAAAGACGTGGGGAAAGTTTGGTTTGATCGGGTGTTGCCATTTCCGGGAGAACCGGCGATCGCGAGCATCGGTGTTCAAACGCCCGACTTATTTGAATGTCACTGGCGCTGTCTTACCGGACAGCCTATTCGCGACATCATGATTTAAGCCCTGCTAGGTGTGGTATCTCCGTAAGGCCCCACGCCATATACAAAAATAAAAATCTACAGCTCTCGGACTTCCCCGTTACATGGGATTCTCGGCACCGTTAGTGATCCTTTTCAGGGGCGCGTAATTACGACTCCGCCTCTAAAGAAGCGCCCATCATTTCAGAGAACCACACTTCAAAGGCATGCACCGGGTAGCGTCCCACGGTCTGACCTGGAGCAAACATGGGCTTGACGAGCACCGTAAACAGCCCCAGCCGGTTGCCTGCCAGCACGTCGGTAAAGAGGCGATCTCCCACCATTGCCACTCGCCCCGCGTCTAAATTCATTGACTCCCACGCCCGACGGAGTTTACGGCGGGAAGGCTTAGCGGCGCTGATAATGTAAGGCACCGATAGGGTGTTGGCGACGGCTCCAATGCGAGCGTCGCTAATATTGTTGCTAACCAGCCAAACGTGCTTCAAAAGTGGGCGCACCTGTTCGAACCAGTGCATCACTTCCGGGGACACCTCCCGGGTGCGGGTGGAAATTAAGGTGTCGTCCACGTCTAGGATCAGCCCCTCGAGTTGATATTTGCTGATCATTTGAGGCGATAGGGACACAACGGTCTTCCCAAGAACCAAATCTGGCTGTAATAGCGCCCCCCAGCTCATAAGCAACGTCCAATAATTAGCAGCTAACGTCCGTTAGCACTGGTCACAACCTCCAATCTCGGCCGATCGCCCAATGCCCAACTTTTCCATCTTGCCACAGTCAGGGAAATATCCCGGTTCATCGTTGGCAGACGATAGGGCAATTTATAGCTGTTTCTATGATGGGTTCCGTGGTCAGTTTGAGCGTGGCTTTTAGGGTTGTTGACGTTGACGATTGCGCTCTTGGCGAATCCGTTTTACGGCTGCGTCGTGCTCGGTAAAGGTTTTGCTAAACACGTGGGTGCCATCGTAGCGAGCCACAAAGAAGAAATAGTCCGTGGGTTCGGGATTCAAGGTGGCTTCTAAACTGGCTTTGCCGGGGGCCGCGATCGCCGAAGGGGGCAGTCCTGCGTTCATGTAAGTGTTGTAAGGATTGGGGGTGCGCACCTGTTTGAGTGTGAGGGGGCGATCAGCGGTTTGGCGCACATTGAGCCCGTATTCCACTGTGGGATCAGACTCTAGCCGCTGTCCCTTTTCCAAACGGTTGGTAAATACCCCGGCAATAAGCGATCGCTCCTGGGGCACTACCGCTTCTTTTTCAACGATGCTAGCTAGGGTTACCCAGTCCTTTAAATCCAAATCCAGGGGCGTGGTGGCCTTTTGGCGGTCCTGCCATAGGGGAAGGACGGTATTCTCAAACTGGCGCAGCATCACGTCCACAGCGGCGGCGGCGGTAAATCCGTTGGTGGGCACCTGGTAGGTTTCGGGGAATAAAAAGCCTTCCACCGTTTGGATCCCTTGGGGAAGCCAGGGGAAGCGATCTCGGGGAATATTGCGAGCCGCGGCAAGAAACTCTTCCGCAGAGAAAAAGCCCTGGGTTTCAAAATAATTCGCCATTTGCCGCAAAGACCAGCCTTCGGGGATGGTAAAACCCTGCTGAATAGTCTTGCCGCTGCGAATTTTTTCAACAATATCTGTTAAGGATTCCGTGGGCGCAATTTCATAGGTGCCCGCCTGGAACTGCCCCGGTCCTTCCCACATGGATAGCCATCGGGTCCAAATTTCCCAGGCAAACGCCGATCGCACCAGCCCCAGGTCTTCCAAATCCTGACCCATTTGGCGGATAGACGTGCCTCGCTCAATATTCACTTGCACCGGGTCCGCCGATAGGGCTCCCCCTTCAGCATTTTCACCGGAACCGTTGGCGTTAAAAGCAGAGGTCACGGATTGGGGGCTGGATAGGACAGGCGATCGTGCCCAGCTCCACCAGGCCCAGCCTTGCCAGCCTGCTACTCCCATTGCTCCGACCACCACAATTGCCGATAAGCCGCGCTTTAGACCCTTCACCGGTACTGTCCTCGAATTTAATCCCAGCCTATTTTTTGCCCTTCCCCATCATGGCATTGTGTCGGCAACTCCTTGATCCCGATGTGCCCCTCAGTAATTTGACCGTTAGAATCTAAAGCCCGACCGTTAGAATCTAACCGCCAGCGAGCAACCAGACACTAGCCGCCAGAAGCCTCCTTTTTGAAACCCCTTCCACAAACCGAACTAAAGCCCTTCGAAAAAGTGATCCTCTAGGTTGGGCAAAATCGACTCAATGCGCTCAAATTCTTCAGGTGACAACAGCTCCGGCTCGCCATCCGCGCCGCGCCGCGCCAAGATAAAAAATGGGTCCAGGGGGGTGTAAACGGCGTATTCCTGGTCATTGTGGAAGAAGCTGGCCAGCCACTGGAACGCCTCTAGCTCTTCCCCGTCGCCGTCCATTTCATCGTCGTCATCTTCCGACAGCTCAGGCAACTCCCCCGCCACCGTTAACGTAACAGCCGACTCTTTGAGGGATAAATTTTCCTCCGCCAAGACTGCCTTTGCCGTGGGAAACAGCACTTTAATGGTGTCTTCCGATTCCACCACAGTGGGCGTATCGTCGTCGTCCTGTTCCCAGGTGACAATTTCTACCGGCGAATCAATGGGATGAAGCAGCAAATAATCTTGCCCCTCCACTTCCAGGGCGTGTTCGATGTAGCAGTTAAGCTGACGCCCGGCGGGATCGGTGATGGTGATGGTGGGAACGTCCCAAGTCATATCTTCTGGACTCATGCGGTGGCACTATTCCCTGTTCGGGCTATCGCTGTGAAAGTTGGTGAAAGAAATCCTAGAAGGTATCGCGGCGCTAATTTTTACGGTGGAAATCAACGGTGCTGCCTAGGGTCGCGGCAATAATTGTAGCGAACTTAGGGGGTACGGGCGCTGTTTTTGTGGGGTGGGTCTTGGGGATTGTTTATCGCGGCCGGTATTCATCGTGGCTGGGTTTTAGCCAAGTGGTAATGGCGTCGGTTAAGACGGTGGCGATCGCCGAGGGAGTTTGGGCATCGCGAATCCATTCAAATTCCTCTGGGTGGATCATAAATCCTAGTTCTAGCAATACCGCTGGGGCTGCGCTGGGGCGTGTGAGGGCAAGGTTGTTCCAAAAAACGCCGTAGGTGGGGCGATTGAGGCGGCGGGTAAGGGCGTCCTGCAAATGTTCCGATAGATGTTGCGCCTGGGGATGATACCAAAACATACCGATGCCGGCGGTGGTCTCTGCATTTCCCGAGTCGGGAAGGGCGTTGAAATGGATGGACAGCGCCAGGGTGGGCTCTGTTTCGGCGATTAGGGTTTGGCGATCGCCCAGGCTGACAAATTTATCCGTGTCCCGGGTCATCACCACCCGCGCCCCCTTTGCCTGCAGTGCATCTCGCAACGCTAGAGACACCAGCAAATTGGCATCTTTTTCCGGGTATCCCGTGGGACCGATCGCCCCCCGCTTATCGCCCCCATGTCCTGGGTCAATTAAAATCACCGTTCCCTGAAGGGGCTGGGCGGAATTTTGCCCCAATATGGGCGGATGCTTAAGGCGCAGCACCAGGGTGTTGTTGTGGTAGCGCACCTTATAACCCCAAGGTCGCCCGCGCAAATCCACGCGGAATTCTAAGGTGGTGGGCTCCGTTTGTTGCCAGGTTACCCGCTCGACAGCGGCATCCCGGGACACAGCTACGATATCTGTTTCAGCAATGGTGTTGTGCAGGGTTAAGGTCACATGGCGATCGCCCTGGTCCAAGGACACCGGCACCGTTCGATCTAAGGGAAAGCGAATTTCCGTGGCATTATCCAGGGTTGAGAGGTGTGCACCGTTGCGTGGCGGGCGGCTGGTGACGCTGCGCAGACGGGCGGGTAAGGGCTCCCCGTTGGACACTGCCGTCGTTTCCCGCTGACGAATCCAAGCGCCGTAGCTTAGCCGCAGCCATTCGCCGTCGTAGCCCGTTACCGTTGCCCGCGTTCCCTGGGGCAGGGGCGTCAGTCGGGAATGGTTGGTGCTGGGTCCCGTGCGCGCCACCCCGCCCATCGCCGTCACTTCTACCATCGGCAGCCGGTCCGGATCCAAAATTTCTAAAGTCCCCAGCGCCACCGAACCCCGACCCCCCTGTAATACGCCAGGACCGTAATTTCCTGCCACCGTTGGCAAGGTTCCACAGCCGCCGTAAAACCCCAGCAGTGGATTATCCCCATTGGGATCTGTCTGATCCACCAGCGCCGCCTTGTTGTCTAGCAGGGGCGCGCCTGCCCCTTGAATGGAAACAGGAATATTGATAGAGGATTTCCCTCCAGTGAATTGCACCAGCGGCGACAACCCCATTAACGATAGGCTCACTAAGCCCGTTGCCCGAAAACAGAGCTGCTCCCCCGGCAAGCGCCCCAAATTTCCTTGAGGTAGCACCTGATCGTCTACCCAGCCGCTGTCCCCCGGCACCCTCACCGGCGTCCGCGTCACAACCCTGGTGAGGGTGCGATTTCCCTGGCGTAAAATAAAGCGATTTTCCCCCATGGTCAGGGGAAAGCTTGGGGCAAAATTTCCCTGGGGACTTTGGTGAATCCCCACAGCTTCGCCATCCCCCGCCGTTACCGTTACCCCTGGACCGCCACTGCCGATCAAGAAGATGCGATCGCTGGTGGTTTTATGGGCTTCCGGGGGATAGACCACCTGAAGCTTTGCCGCCGTGGCGGTGGATATTTCGGCGGAGACCTGTCCCGTGGGATGGGCTTTAGCCATCATTGGATTGACCATCGCAAAGGTACAAGTGGCGATCGCCCCGCCCCCGGTGAACATCGCCAATGCTTTCCAAGCCCTTTCTAAAGTCACTCGCCAGACTCCATAAGTTACCGCAGACCATACAGAAAATTTAGCCCTTGCCCGCCCCACAAAGTCAAAAAACGGCAAAAAATTAGGTGACTTGGGAACGTTACCCAAAGCCACCTAAGAATTGAAATAAAACTATCGAACTCGGACTATTGAAGATCAGGCGGACGGTCTTTATATTCGAACGCTTGCTAAATCCTTTGAATTCCGCAAGCTGTGTCGATAAACCTCCTCCTAAGAGCTGAACAGAGTTTCGTTCACTAGGCTCACGAAATCGTGCTGTAGTTGCCCCTGAATATTGCTACGGCTCAACACTTTTGGAAAAGGCGAGCCCGCCAATACCTTCGGTCACCCTAGCCTTGTTGGCGACGGCGACGAGCCACCAGGTAAGAGCCCACAAAGCCAATGCCCAATAGAGCAGCAGGCTCAGGTACGCCGGTGGAAGGAGGGGCAATGGTTAACCGAGCAAACAGGTTAACGGAAGAGCTGCGGTTTTCCTGGGAGATAAACTCTTGGATTAGGTCAGAACCAGCGGTTTCACTGAAGCCCAACAGCTCAACGGTGTACTTTTGACCTTCAACGGTGAAGCTTTCGGAAGAGAAGGCGCTGGTCCAGGAAATGCGATCAGCACAGGGAACGTCGCTTTCGTAAGCGCAGTTTGCCAAAGACTCCGAGTTGGGCGTTTCTTCGATGTCAAAGTTGAAGTCGAAGGTTTTGATGCCCAGATCGCCCAAGTCCAACTCCACATCAAGGCTGGCTGCGGAAGCGGCTCCGCCCGTGTGGATGGGGTTGTTGTAGTGGGTTAGGGTTCCCAACTGGAAGACTTCACCAAAATCCACATCCGTGGCGCCAACGCCTTCGAAGCCTAGACCACTTTTGGAATCGTGGTCGCTAGCGCTGCCCTGAAAAGGGGTGCCCCAGCGGGCTTGGTTTTCACCGGTGGAATCTTGAACACTGGTGTCACCGAAGGTGGTGGATACACCGTCATTGTTTCCATAAACGATTTCTTCGCCGCCGGTCACTCCGGTCCAGAAGCCGGTGGTGCGGTTAATGCTGACTGCTTCGGCGATCGCAGCGGAAGAAAGAATCGCGCCTGAAACAGCAACGGCGGAAAGCTTTGTAAAAGTGGAACTCAATTTCATAGCTAAAAATCCAGAGCTAGCGAGCAACTACATTCACAAGTTACTCGCGGGGACCAACCCCCCGGAACCCCCGATTTTGCATCTTTATCCACTCTTCAATTAACTGTGAAGTCTTTGCTGTTTCCTCATACTTCACAGCAACTTCATAAAACTCTCGGCGAAGTTTATTTTTTGGGCTGAACCGCCCCTTTTCCCCATAAAACAAGGGCTATCGGGGGCTTTTTCTCCGTGTTTTTAATGGCACAGGCTGTTTTGACGCTATGCCGCAGAGGAGATTTCTGATAACAGCGCTTAAAAATTGAGGGAAATTAAACCGTTTATGAAGTTAGTACGTGCGGGCAACAATATAATCTGCGATCGCCTGGAGGGGTTTTGCCGTTTCCCCAAAAGCGTTCAATCGAGCTTGAGCTTGGGTAATTAATTCTTGGGCGCGATCGCGGGACTCTTGTAGCCCGACCAAGCTAGGGTAAGTGGCTTTTTGGGCATCAACATCTTTGCCAACGCTTTTACCCAGTTCCTGTTGGGTGGCGGTGATATCGAGAATATCGTCCACAATTTGGAACGCTAGACCAATATCTTTGGCATAGCCCGATAGTTTCTCTAGGGTTGCTTCACTGGCGCCCCCTAAAATCCCCCCGGAAACAACGCAGGCTTCCAATAATGCCGCCGTCTTATGCAGGTGAATAAAGTTCAGCGTTTCCAGGGTGGTATCTGGATTGCCCTCTGAGGCTAAATCCACCACCTGCCCTCCCACCAGTCCTGCCGCCCCCACGGCCCGCGCCAAACAGGTCACCACCTTCAGCACCTGATCTGCGGCGACCCCTTTGGTGTTAACAGCCACGTATTCAAAGGCATAGGCGAGAAGACCATCCCCCGCCAAAATTGCCACGTCTTCTCCGTATACTTTGTGGTTGGTCAACTTGCCCCGCCGGTAATCGTCGTTGTCCATGGACGGTAAATCGTCGTGGATTAGGGACATGGTGTGAATCATTTCCAGAGCGCAGGCGGTGGGCATCGCTGCCTCTGTGGATCCACCTACCAGCTCGCAGGCGGCGAGACATAAAATCGGTCGTAGCCGCTTACCGCCGGCCATTAACGAATAGCGCATAGATTCGTAGATGGTGTCGGGATAGACCACGGCGATCGTCTGATCCAGCGCCGTTTCCACCAGTTGCTGCCGGGCTTTGAGATAGCTCTTTAAATCAAAATTTTTAAGATCAGAGTCTTGAAGACTGGAGCCCTTTAAACCAGAGTTTTGAAGAGAATTGGCAGCTGTTGAAGATTCGCTGATGGTGGTCATGGCAGAAACGACAGGAATAGGCCAAAAAAGTTAAGAACAGACGAAGGGCATTGTATCCCTCCGCTGGAGCCTATGGCGATCGCCGTCGTGATTGTTAAGAAATCAGCCCCAAAAGCCTATGCACCATTGCCCACGTCAACCCCATTTCCCCAGGTTCATCACAATTTCCCACCTTCCCTATCACCGCCGATACACTGGGTAATCAAGGTTCTAGGCAAGGCCGACCCTCTGTAAACTCACCGCAGATTCGCCGCTGTAGCGATGCGAATCGCCACAATCCCTTGGGAATAACCATGGAGAAAATAACAATTGGCTGGCAAGAATACCTAAGCCTTCCCGACCTTAAAATCCCTTCCATCGCTGTGAAGGTGGACACCGGCGCCAAAACCTCCGCCTTGCACGTGCAAGATTTGGAACCCATTTCCCACAAAAATTCCCAGCGGGGATCCCACATCGATAAAGTGCGCTTTCGGGTGTGCTTGCGTCAGCACGACAACCCCAACGGCATTCCCAGCCAATTTCAGCAATTTCGCCCCGACTCCACCTCAGAATTTCCCGCCAACGATATCATCGCCATTTCCCCAGTAATCGAATATCCCGTAGTGGACTATCGTTCTGTCACCAGCTCCAACGGCACTCCCGAAGACCGCTATGTGATCGAAACGGTGATTATGTTGGGGCGGCACCATTGGAAAACAGAAATTACCTTGGCTAATCGCAACAGCATGGGGTTTGGAATGCTCCTGGGGCGACGGGCTATGGAATCTCGCGTGACGGTGGATCCCAGCAAATCTTACCTGTGTGCCCAGCCCTCGCCGCTATCGGTGTCGTAAATCCCTTTTCAATGCCAAATCCCAAAATTAAAACCTCAAAATTTATTTTAAGAACTGCCCTAGGGACTTCTTATGTCTTTTAGGTTGTTCTTCTAAGGGGTGTCATCCATTAAATTTGTAGGCCCAGGTAAATTTGCAAATTTTGCAAGTTCAGGGTTGAAAAGGTTTTGTCCCCTAGTCTTTTTATTTTGAAAAGACGTGTATTCCCCTCTGGGTAGGGTTTCTGGCGTTTGGTTGATTATACGCCGCGAGCATTCTCGATTTGAGCATATGAAGATTGGCATTTTGTCCCGTGATGCGTCCCTTTACTCCACTCGCCGTTTGAGAGAGACGGCGGTGGAACGCGGTCATACCGTAGATGTGATTGACCATATGCGTTGCTATATGGACATTACAGCCCACTCACCGAAAGTGATTTATCAGGGCAAGGAGCTGACGGATATTGACGCGATTATTCCCCGCATTGGAGCGTCCCGTACGTTCTATGGATCGGCAGTGGTGCGTCAGTTTCAAATGATGCACACCTTTGTGCTGAACGGGGCGGAGGCGATTACGCGATCGCGCGACAAATTACAGTGCCTACAAATGCTGGCGCGGGAGGGCATTGGGTTGCCGGTGACCGGTTTCGCCCATTCCACCAAGGATTTCGACGGGGTGATTGGCATTGTGGGGGGCGCGCCCCTGGTGATTAAGCTGCTGGAGGGCACCCAGGGCATTGGCGTGGTTTTAGCCGATACAGACAGTGCAGCTAAGTCGGTAATTGAGGCGTTCCGTGGGCTGGATGCAAATATTTTGGTGCAGGAATTTATTAAAGAAGCGAAGGGAGCGGATATTCGCTGTTTAGTGGTGAGCAATCGGGTGGTGGCGTCCATGCGGCGACAGGGAGCACCCGGCGAGTTTCGCTCCAATTTGCATCGGGGAGGCTATGCGGAAAAAGTAAAGCTAACGCCGGAGGAGCGATCCACAGCGGTGCGGGCGGCGAAAGCAATGGGGCTGAAAGTGGCTGGAGTAGACTTGCTGCGCTCTAACCATGGACCGGTGGTCATGGAGGTGAATTCGTCGCCGGGGCTAGAAGGCATTGAAAAAGCGACTCAGGTGGATGTGGCAGAGCGGATTATCACGTTTATTGAAAAGTCAATTAGCGCGAAGTCCTCTCGGGCAAAGGCGCCTGGCGTGAGGATTTCCACAAGAAATTTGTCGCCGTCGGAGGCTTAGGAGCGCCGTAGTAAAGGCTGGCGCATGATTCAGAAAGCTAATGATTCAGAAAGCTGGCGCATGATCACAACGCTGCCAGCAAGAACTTTAGCCTTCAAGAAAAGCTACCAGGAAAAGCAGCTACTTGGGGGCGGTGCGCCGTTCGTAGCTGGCCACGGTATTTTTCATTAGCAGAGTGACGGTCATGGGACCGACGCCGCCGGGTACTGGGGTGATGGAGCTGGCGATCGCCCCCGCCGGCTCAAACTCCACATCCCCCACCAGCTTCGAGCCCCCCTCCGGTTTATCCACCCGGTTAATGCCCACATCAATCACCACTGCCCCCGGCTTCACCATTTCTGCCGTCACCATCTCAGGACGCCCCACAGCCACCACCAAAATGTCTGCTTCGCGGGTGACCGCTGCTAAATCTGGCGTTTTTGAATGGGCAATGGTGACGGTGGCATTGGCGTCCAGGAGCATTAGGGCGATGGGCTTGCCCACCAAAATGCTGCGCCCCATCACCACCGCTTTCTTGCCCGCCGGGTCAATTCCTGCACCCCTTAGGATTTCCATCACCCCCGCTGGCGTACAACTGCGCAGCCCCTCTTCGGAGCGCACCAGCCGTCCCAAGTTCGTCGGGTGGAGTCCGTCCGCATCTTTATCAGGGTCAATTTCTAACAACAGCGCGTTGCCATCCAACCCCTCCGGCAAAGGCAACTGCACCAAAATTCCATCCACATTGGGATCGTCGTTAAGGCGATGGATTTCCTGAGTGAGCTCCTCCTGGGAAACCGTCGCCGGATAGTGCCGCCCCAATGATGCGATACCGATGCGATCGCATGCCCGCCCTTTATTGCGCACATAGGCAGCGCTGGCTGGATTGTCCCCCACCATCAGCACCGCTAGCCCCGGCGGACGTCCTCGCTCAGTGGTTAGCTGGGCAACCTTTTTGGCCAGCTTCTCTTGGATCCGCAGGGCAAGAGCTTTACCGTTAAGGATGTGAATGGTGGACGCTGATGTCATAGATCGACCTAACTCAATGGTCAAGTTTGTCACAGGATTTGGGGTGACGTGGGATTTTTTAAAGAGAATTTTTTAAAGCAAATCAAAGCAAAATTTTAGGGGAAACTTTTGAAACGGACGTTGAAGCAATCCTTGCGGCTACCTTTCGCACGCAGAATTTTTGTCCACAAAAATCGCCGAGTCAATGCCCACAGCTTGGGCAACCGGCGAGCGATCGCCCAAGCCGCTGCACTAATTACCCTTGCTAGCCCGTTGCTGTCCTGTGGCGGTGGTGGTGAGGACGTGCCCGTTTCTACCGTTGCTCAGGTGGAAACAACGGTGCTGGCGGAAAGTTCGCCAGACCCCGCAGGGGCGCCAGAGGCACCAGAACCTGAGGTGATGGTAATCGTCGGAAAGGTAATCGCCACCGCCCCCTTGGTTGATGCCGGACTTTATCGCATCGATGACGGCACCGGCACCCTGTGGATTCGCACAGACCGTTTACCGTTGCCCGCGGTGGGTGATTCCGTTCGGGTGGAGCTGACGGCGAAATACCGCCCCATTGAAATTGAATCCACAAACTTTGACCAGGCTTTTGGCATTGAACGGCGGCGATCGCCCCTCGAAGATTAAGGGCTGTCGCTGATTGAATTAAGTCAAGAATCATAAAGGAGCTAGGGACTGTCATCAATGTGCCATCAATTAAGCGCCCAGAAGCCTGACACCGTGGGGAGTCCACACCCTTTCAAAACGCTGAGCCCCAGCCCCCCTTGGAAAGATTGCCAAGGGGCGATTAATGATTGATGTACTATAATCTGGGAACCCCTAAATTGCTGGTAATAACGACCGGGAGTCAGGTGAATATCCTGGTGTTACCCTTAACGCAGTAGGCTCTGAAGTTTAGGCTTTTATTTTCCAGCGCCATCCAACAACGCCCCATAGTGCCATGCCAAGATCAAGCTCTAAAAGCAGTTCCAGTTCCAGAAGCTCCACCGCTAAAGGGTCCACCAAGGCGACAAAAAAGGATGAGCCCGCGCCTCTGACTACCGATCCTGAAAAGGAAAAGGCGCTCAATATGGTCCTGCAGCAAATTGAGCGTTCTCACGGCAAGGGCTCAATTATGCGCCTGGGGGATGCCGGGCGGATGCGGGTTGAAACTATTCCCACGGGGGCGATGACGTTGGACATAGCCCTGGGCGGCGGCTTGCCAAAGGGGCGGGTGATTGAAATTTATGGTCCAGAAAGCTCCGGTAAAACAACGCTGGCACTTCATGCGATCGCCGAAGTGCAAAAAGCCGGTGGCATCGCTGCTTTTGTGGATGCTGAGCACGCCTTGGATCCGGTGTATTCTCAAGCCCTTGGGGTTGATATCGATAACCTGCTGATTTCCCAGCCTGATACGGGGGAAATGGCGCTGGAGGTGGTGGATCAACTGGTGCGGTCTGCGGCGATCGATATTGTGGTGATCGACTCCGTGGCGGCGCTAGTACCCCGATCCGAAATTGAAGGGGAAATGGGCAGCACCCAGGTAGGGGTTCAGGCTCGACTTATGAGCCATGCCCTGCGGAAAATCACCGGAAATATTGGTAAGTCCGGCTGCACAGTAATTTTTCTTAACCAGCTTCGCCTGAAAATTGGCGTTACCTATGGCAGCCCAGAAACTACCACCGGTGGTAACGCACTGAAGTTCTATGCGTCGGTGCGCCTTGATATTCGCCGTATTCAAACCCTGAAAAAAGGTACCGAAGAATTTGGTATTCGCGCCAAGGTGAAAGTGGCGAAAAATAAAGTTGCGCCGCCGTTCCGCATTGGCGAATTTGACATTATTTTTGGTCAGGGAATTTCGTCGGTGGGGTGCTTAGTGGACCTGGCGGAAAAGCACGAAATTATTGTGCGTAAAGGAGCCTGGTATAGCTATAACGGCGAAAATATTAGCCAAGGGCGCGACAATGCCATTTTGTATTTAAAGGAAAATGCCGACGTCATGGCAAAAGTTGAGGCTGAGCTAACCCAGAAACTGATTGAGAGCGGAGCTATTTACAATCGCAGCGGCATTGAAGGGGCGGCTGAAAATGCCGCAATCTCCAATGGCGCCAGTGATGAAGCTAAGGATCCTGGTTCCATTGAAGATGCTTTTTAGAGGTCGGGCTCACTTCGGAAGACACTGAAGCCGGTCCATAGAGACCAAAAAGAATCCCTGCAACGCTTTTGCTTGCAGGGATTCTTTTTGGCTTTTTGAACTCTACTTAAGATTTACAGGATTGAGATCTACAGAAAAAATTAGAGCAACGCTTTATTTAAGTTAGTGCCTCTAAATAGTCGCGCACTTGATTGCGGTGGCGAGGCTGACGTAGCTTTTGCAAGGCTTTTGCCTCAATTTGACGAACGCGTTCCCGGGATAAATCCAGCGCCCGTCCAATTTCCGCAAGGGAATAAGGGCTGCCATGTCCCAAGCCAAAACGCATCTGAATCACGTCTCGTTCTCGGCTTGTTAGCTGTGCCAGCAGATTCTGCAAATCTTTTTGCAAAGACTCGCGCATCAGTAAATCTTCCGGCGACGCATCATCGGCTTCAAGCAAATCGCCCAGCTCTGTGTCCTTGTCCTTACCCACTTTGGTTTCCAAAGATACGGCCCGGGGCACACGCATCAGCACTTCCCGAACCTGGGCCGGAGTCATCTCCAACTCCTTGGCAATATCGTCCAAAGTGGCGGTACGTCCACGTTCCTGAGAAATCTTGCGCTGAGCTTTCTTAATCTTATTCAGCTTCTCGGTGATGTGTACCGGTAGGCGAATGGTGCGGCTTTGGGTGGCGATCGCCCGAGTGATTCCCTGACGAATCCACCAGTAGGCATAGGTGCTAAAGCGATAGCCTTTGGTTGGATCAAACTTCTCTACCGCTCGCTCTAGCCCTAAAGTACCCTCTTGAATGAGGTCCAGCAGCTCCAGCCCACGATTTTGGTATTTTTTCGCCACGGATACCACTAGGCGCAAATTCGCCTTAATCATCCGCTCCTTAGCGCGAACCCCCTGGTTCTGGATGGCATCTAGATCGGCAATCGCCATTTCAGCCACTTCTGCCCAGCGCTTCTTGCCCTCAACGAGCAACTCTTTCAAAGCGGCACTATCCATTTCCACCGCTCGAGCCCAGCGCT
This sequence comes from uncultured cyanobacterium, assembly GCA_937883785.1. GTDB lineage: Bacteria > Cyanobacteriota > Cyanobacteriia > CACIAM-69d > CACIAM-69d > CALGDE01. The sequence goes on along the minus strand of CALGDE010000038.1, from coordinate 11,854 downwards.
CTTTCGAGGGACGATGTCCCAAGTTAGCCGCCAGTTGATCACGCACTTCCAACACATGCTCATAGCGAGCGGTAACGGGATCTTCCTCATCCTTCGCCGCCTTAGCGCGAATTTCCAGAAGCCCCATGTAGCGCTGAATCTTTTGGGCTTCAGTCACTTCCTCGTCGCGCCCTAGCAACCGCACGCGACCAATTTCCTGAAGGTATAGCCGCACTAAGTCAGTGGTCCGCCGCCGCTCCCGCTTTTTGGTGCGCCCAGCTGGCACCGTCTCCAGCTCTTCCATTTCCGCCTCAGCCGACTCTAGCGCTGCCCCATCAGCCTTTTCCGAGGAGGGAGCGATCGCCGCAGGTGCTGCTAGGTCAGCGGACTGAGCCTGGGGCACATTGGAATTATCTAAATTTACAGGCATGGCGTTTGTGTTAAATCCTTTTACTAGGTGCGCCAGTGGAAAACCGGCCAGCGGAAAAACTAAGGTCTCTCTAAATGCTTGGATATAACTCCGGAATACTAACAGGGGTTTAAAAGGTGCTTAGGTCCCTATGGTGCCCAATCGTCGCAAGCTGCGATTAATTGTTAACAAAGTCTTTAAGCCTCAGCCTGTTTTCGATTCGGAATCGTCATGTTCACCCTTAGAGGGCTACTCCCACAGATCCAAACACCGTTTGCACGTCTGAATTAAGGACAAGGGTAATGGCTAAAGCCCACGGTTTTCATCTTAAGGACATTCCACATTGTTTTCAGTGATCTTTACTTGAGATGCAATTAATCTCCATCACCTAGGAAACGTCAGCCGGATCGCAATGACTTGTGGCCTATATCTCTCAGGTAAAGCGATCTGGATCACCATTGTGCATGATTTAATTCTGCACATTCAAAGATTAGTTATGGATTGGATACTAACTGAACGAAATGCAACAAAAAATTAGATAAACGCCGATTCAATTTCCTTGAAAAAGATTTCTTCGATGCAGGAATGTTAAGTTTTGCGAATCCCGCGTTTTCTCGTGTACTCCTTGATGGAAAAGGGTTTCTGTTGGCGTTTGTCTCTGAAAAACCTGCATGATCCCGATGTTTAAATCGCCGTTGATTAACTTAGATTGATTTGTCTTAACAAGGGCGTCCCACAATATTTCTCGGCAATGGTTGAAGGAAGGTGCCCCAAAAATCGAGTGATTTTTGGGGCGTATTTCTCTTTTCCCGTACCTTAAAATTTTCCGTGAATAAAAGATCACCTAGAGAAAATAAATTGATAAGAAATAATAAGGCAACTAATAAAGCTGGCGAATTTATTAATTGATAAATTGTGAATTTCGCCCCCAGAAATTCCAAATGTCGCTTTAGGATGAGGCTCTTGGGTGATCGCCGACCTTCATGCAGGATCCCCAGGAGTCCGATAAAGCTTTGATAAAGGCAAATGCCGTCCGCTTTTGGGGCAATTTCCTCGCTGATAAGATGCCAGCCAAACTCAGTCTTAAGAATCCGGATTATAAAGGTTTGAATTTTGTACTTAAAACTGGTTAAAGTTGAATTCGATAGCTTCGATGCGGGGTTCTTGGGGACCGCAGGGGCGGTGAGTGTTCATATCCATGACTAATTACGATGGTTCCGTGGGTGTTTGATTAAGGCGGCTTGATTTAACTCCGTTTGAATCTTTGGGTTGATTTTTTAATTTCATCTTTTTATTGCTCCCTAGGAAAATTTCCATGACGACACGGGTAACGCGACGCAAGGGCATTGGTATTCGTACGGCACAGGTGCGCGATGACCGAATGACCGGTCAAATCCATGTGTATGACGGCATTGGTAAGGGTAAGTCTCAGGCGGCCCTGGGGGTGGTGCTGCGTTCCATTGGGCTGGGGATCGGTTCTGATTGGGAAAGTCGGGTGCTGCTGTTGCGTTTTTTGAAGGGGCCGGGGCGTGACTATGACGAAGATGGGGCGATCGCTGCTTTGCAACAGGGTTTCCCCCACTTAATTGATCATGTGCGCACCGGGCGAGCGGAGTTTTTTGGTCCTGAGGATGTGACCAAGCTGGATAAGGCGGAAGCAAAGCGAGGCTGGGATGTGGCGAAGGGGGCGATCGCCTCGGGGCTATATTCGGTCGTTGTGCTGGATGAGCTGAATCCGGTGTTGGATTTGGGATTGCTGTCGGCTAACGAGGTGATGAAAACCTTAAGTGCCAAGCCGGAAGAATTGGAAATTATTGTGACCGGGCGAGGGGCGCCACCAGAAATCCTTGAGGTGGCTGATTTGCATTCGGAAATGCGCCCCCGGCAGCGGACTGACGGTGGAACCATTGCTGGCATTGAGGTGTATACGGGGGCTGGCAAAGGAAAATCCACCAGCGCCCTGGGTAAGGCCCTTCAGGCCATTGGGCGGGGAATTAATTTAGACCGGTCCCACCGGGTGCTGATTTTGCAATGGTTAAAAGGGGGCGCGGGCTATACGGAGGATGCGGCCATCGAGGCATTGCACCAAAGCTATCCTGACCTGGTGGATCACCAGCGCTGCGGGCGCGATGCCATTGTGTGGCGCGGTCAGCAGGAGCCGTTGGATTTTATTGAGGCGGAGCGGGGCTGGGAAATTGCCCGGGCGGCGATCGCCTCGGGGCTGTATAAAACCATTATTTTGGATGAGCTGAATCCGGCGGTGGATTTGGAATTGCTGGATGGGGAGGCGATCGCCCGCGACCTGAAGCGTAAACCTAAGGATACGGAGATTATCATCACTGGTCGCTGCTTAAATGATCCGGCGTATTTTGATTTAGCCAGTATTCACTCGGAAATGGTGTGCCACAAACATTACGCGGAGAAGGGCGTGGACCTGAAGCGTGGCGTTGATTTTTAGAGGGCTTTTTTGAGTGGGCAGTTTTGGTTTGTTTTGGCTTGAAAATTCCCTTCAGGGCTTTTGCCAGGTCTAGGGACTGTGCTTAGTTAAGCTTCAATCCCAACAATAACGGGGGTTACCGCCCCTAGCTTATTTGGCTTAGGAGGGCGTGTACTCCCCACCGTATAGAGCTTCTGGCTCCTCGCTGAGCATATGCCCCAGTGGCAAAGCCAACCGAAAGGTGGATCTTTTAATCGGTAGACGACACAGGGTGCCCCTTAAAGGTTAAAACCGTTGTATCGCTTACGGCGGAAGGGGACTGGCCAATGGGAATCGCATCAATCAATCCCGCAACGGGGGACGTGACCCAGCGGTTCGACCCGATGGACTCATCTGCCGTTGAGCACTGTATCGAGCGATCACACCAGGCGTTTTTAAGCTATCGCACCACCAGCTTTGAAGGGCGATCCCGCTGGCTCCGTCAATTAGCCACATTGCTGGATAAAGATTGTGACAATTTAGCAACGATCGCCACCTTAGAAATGGGTAAAACCCGGAAGGCGGCAATTGCGGAAATTCGAAAATGTGCCCTGGTGTGTCGCCACTACGCTGACCACGGGGCGCAATATTTAGCAGACGAGGCGATCGCCACCGACGCTAGCTACAGCGGTATCTGCTATCAACCCCTGGGAATTATTTTGGCGGTAATGCCTTGGAATTACCCTTTTTGGCAGGTGTTGCGTTTTGCGGCGCCCACCCTAATGGCAGGCAATGTGGGGTTACTCAAGCACTCGTCCAATGTGCCCCAGGTGGCTTTAAAGGTGGAGGCTTTGATTCGCGCCGCTGGATTTCCGCCCGACGTGTTTCAAACCCTGCTAATTCGACCCGACCAGGTGGAGACAATCGTTAAGGATGATCGCATCAAGGGCGCAACCTTAACGGGGAGTGAGGCGGCTGGAGCTAGCTTGGCTTCCCATTGCGGCACGGTCATTAAGCCCACGGTGCTTGAGTTGGGAGGCAGCGATCCTTGCATTGTGATGCCTAGCGCCGACCTGGAGGCGGCGGTAAATACGGTGGTCACCGGGCGCACCATGAATAACGGGCAGTCTTGTATTGCCATTAAGCGGATTATTCTCCATGGGGAAATCGCCGACGAATTTTTGCGGCAATTTATTCAGTGCTTTAAGGATTTAGTTGTGGGGGATCCCATGGACGATGCCACTGACGTGGGACCGCTTTCCACGCCGGCAATGGCGGATGAGTTGGAAGGGCAGGTGCAGGCACTGGTGGACTCTGGGGCAAAGGTGCTGATGGGGGGCGATCGCCAGGGGTTGCTTAAAACCCTGCCCACCCCCTTACAAAAGGGAAATTTTTTTCCGCCCACAATTTTGACCGATATTCCCCCCTGCCCTACCCGCTACGAGGAGCTATTTGGACCGGTGGCGATGGTGTTTCGCGTGGGTGATTTGGATGAGGCGATCGCGATCGCCAACGAAACGCCCTTTGGTTTGGGGGGCAGCGCCTGGACCAATGACGATGGCGAAGCGGAGCGGGCCATTAAAGAAATTGAGGCGGGGGCTGTATTTATCAATGGTTTAGTGAGCTCAGACCCGTGTCTACCTTTTGGTGGCGTTGGTCTATCCGGCTACGGTCGTGAGCTGAGTGCCCAAGGAATTCGCGCTTTTGTTAATACCAAAACAGTATGGCGACGCTGATATTTCGATTCCTTAATGGCATTCCGATTTTAAAGGGCAATTTCTTAATTAGTCATTAGTTTAAATATTTCTTGAATTTGCCTCTGTTTCGCTGTTTCTCATCCTACATTTACCCGAAATTATGAACACTGCCGAACTGTTGGTTCAATGTTTAGAGCAGGAAGGAGTACGCTACGTTTTTGGCGTTCCTGGTGAGGAGAATTTATTTTTATTGGAAGCCCTAGGGCGATCGTCCATTGAATTTATCACCACCCGCCATGAACAGGGTGCTGCCTTTATGGCAGATGTGTATGGGCGACTGACGGGACGGGCGGGTGTCTGTTTGTCCACCTTGGGACCGGGGGCGACAAACTTAATGACTGGGGTGGCTGACGCCAATTTGGATGGCGCACCGCTGGTGGCCATTACAGGGCAAGTGGGAACGGATCGAATGCATATTGAATCCCATCAGTATTTAGATTTGGTGGCTATGTTTGCGCCAGTTACTAAATGGAATGCTCAAATTGTTCGTCCCACCAATACTCCTGAGATTATCCGTAAAGCCTTTAAAAAAGCCCAGGCAGAAAAGCCCGGTGCGGTCCATATTGACCTGCCAGAAAATATTGCGGCAATGGAAGTGGAGGGTAAACCTTTAGGGTTAGGAAAGCCCATTACCACCTATGCTTCTTTTTCGAAATTAAACGACGCGGCCGCTTTAATTTCGAAATCTGAATACCCGTTAATTTTGGCGGGAAATGGGGTGATTCGAGACAATGCTAGCGATGCGCTAATTGAATTTGCAACCCGTTTAAATATTCCTGTTGTGAATACTTTTATGGGGAAAGGTGCCATTCCCTATACCCATCCGTTGTCCCTATGGACCACGGGATTGCAGAAGCGAGACGTGGTGAGCTGCTGCTTTGACCGGGCAGATGTGGTGATTGCGGTGGGCTATGACCTGGTGGAATATTCGCCGAAAAAGTGGAACCCCGACGGTACTATCCCCATTGTTCACGTCAGCTTGACCGAGTCAGAAACGGACAGTAGCTATGTTCCTAAAGTGGACGTGGTGGGTAATATTTCTGATTCATTGGTAGAGATTTTACGCCGGGCCGATCGCCGCACCAAAAACGATGACTTTATTAGCCAGGTGCGATCGCAGCTGTCAGAAAATTATGAAAACTATGCCCGCGATGAAGGGTTTCCCGTTAAGCCCCAGAAAATCATTTACGATGTGCGCCAGGTGATGGGCTCGGACGATATTGTGATTTCCGATGTGGGGGCCCACAAAATGTGGATTGCTCGCCACTATCATTGCGATCGCCCCAACACCTGCCTAATTTCCAACGGTTTCGCCGCCATGGGCATCGCTATTCCCGGCGCCCTGGCGGCAAAGCTGGTGTATCCGGACCGGCGCATTATTGCCATGACCGGTGATGGGGGCTTTATGATGAACTGCCAAGAATTAGAAACCGCATTGCGAGCAAAAACCCCCTTTGTCACCTTGGTATTCAACGACGGTGGCTACGGATTAATCGAGTGGAAGCAGCAAGATCAGTTCCGGCGATCGCGATTTATTGAATTCGGAAATCCTGACTTTGTAAAATTTGCCGAAAGTATGGGATTGAAGGGATATCGCGTCAACGCCGCCGATGATTTATTGCCCACCTTAAAAGAAGCCCTAGAACAGGACGTACCCACCGTTATCGATTGCCCGGTGGACTACCAAGAAAACCTGCGATTCTCCCAGAAATCCGGTGAACTAGATTGCCTTACGTAGGGAGACGTAACTTAAGAGACGTAATCTACAGGAGCACGACATATTCACGAAGACACGGCAGAAGGTGCACATCGTAAAATTGCGCAGTATGTCTCGCTGAGCACCCTTGTCCAGCGCGCCGATGCCCACCGAGATAACGTAAAAAATAAGCTGTGATCTGGAAAGATCACAGCTTGAAACTCAGTGAAGTCAATATTTATTAGAAGGCATCCATAAAGAAACTTTTTTCGGAGCAGATCGCTGCCGCCCCGAAAAAGTCCCCAACATTTCCTACGCGTCGTAGTACAACACGTACTCGAAGGGATGGGGACGTAGGCGAAGGGGATCCACCTCGTTCTCCATCTTGTAGGCAATGTAGTTATCGATAAAGTCAGCGGTAAAGGCACCAGAAGCGGTCAAGAACTCATTGTCTTCCTTCAGGGCATTTAGCGCACCTTCCAACGACGCCGGGGTAGACCGTAGCTTGCCCAACTCCTCAGGGCTTAGCTCATAAATATCCACATCCAGAGACTCGCCAGGATCAATTTGATTCTTGATACCGTCTAGTCCCGCCAACATGATGGCGGAGAATGCCAAATAGGGGTTGGCGGTGGCATCGGGGCAACGGAACTCCATGCGCTTCGCCTTGGGATTGCTGCCCGTTAGGGGAATCCGTAGGGACGCAGAACGGTTACCTTCGGAGTATGCCAAAGTCACGGGAGCCTCAAAGCCAGGCACCAAGCGCTTGTAGGAGTTTACAGAGGGGTTGGTGAAAGCCAACACGGCGGGGGCGTGCTTCAGCAAACCACCAATAAAGTGCAGCGCCGTTTGGCTCAGGTCAGCGTAGTTATCGCCAAAGAACAGGGGCTCTCCTTCTTTCCACAGGGAAATGTGGGTGTGCATCCCAGAACCGTTGTCGTTAAACACGGGCTTGGGCATAAAGGTGGCGGTTTTGCCATATTTCTTGGCAACGTTCTTCACCACGTACTTGTAGGTTTGAACGTTATCAGCGGCGGTGATTAGTTCAGCAAACTTCATCCCCAATTCGCACTGACCAGCGGTGGCCACCTCGTGGTGGTGCTTCTCCACGTCCACGCCGCACTTGGCCATGGTCAGCAACATTTCCGTCCGAATGTCCTGAAGGGTGTCGGAGGGGCCCACGGGGAAGTAGCCGCGCTTGTAGCCAATCTTGTGACCCAAGTTGCCGCCCGCTTCGTCCCGGGTGGAGTTCCAAATGGCTTCCACCGAGTCCACTTCGTAGTAGCCCGAGGACTCGTCTTGCCCGTACTTCACGTCGTCAAATACGAAAAATTCTGGCTCGGGACCACAGAAGGCCGTGTCGCCAATGCCTGACGATTTTAGGTATTCCAGGGCTTTGGCGGCGATGGAGCGGGGATCGCGGTCATAGGGCTCACCGGTGCGGGGCTCAATGATGCTGCAAATCATGCTGAGGGTGGGTGTCTCCATAAACGGATCAATCCACGCCGTGTTGGGGTCGGGCACCATGGCCATGTCAGACGCTTGAATGCCTTTCCATCCGCGAATACTGGAGCCATCAAAGGCTGCCCCTTCGGTAAAGACGTCTTCGTCAATTAGGCTTTTGTGGAAGGAGCAGTGCTGCCACATGCCGAATAGGTCGACGAATTTCAGGTCGATGATTTCAATGCCTTCGCTTTCAATCATCTGCAAGATATCTTGCGCAGTCTTAGTCATGTAATGACTCCTTGTTTATGTATCCAGTAGTTGTCTGTTGTACGGGTACCGCTAGGTAGTCGATGCAGCAACTGGGGGAGTGGGGATGGTTTTGCCATGCTCGCCACTGAGTCACTTCCCCGCTCCAGGTAACGGTTTAGCCCAAAAGCGGACGGAAGCCGCTATGCCTAACAATCTGAATCATCCTATGGAGGGCAGTTACGGGCGTTTGTATCTTGAGATACTAAAAATCCCGGCGATGTCAGAAGGCTTGGCTGTGAAGGATTACTCGTGGAATGTGGGCTGTCGATGTAACCCAAAAATCTACTTGCCAAAGATAGTGAAAGGGTGGGGCGGATTGGGGAAGATTCAGGCAATCTGAAAAACTTTTAATGTGTTGTTACGCGTCCAGGAGCATTTGATGGGCGACTCTGATCAAGCTTTTCTTGAAATGCTGTTGTGGCTGGATTTTGGGCGATCGCAAAACTGCCTGAGAAACATTAAGGAACACAACGATTCCCCTTGGAACAAAGCTATTGGCTGTGCAATTATTATGAGTGCGAAATCTCTGTCATTACCTTTGCTTACCTGTTTTTTCTGGGGCTGTAATGACGCCGACCGCACCAATTATGAGAATTTTCTGAGGGACGTTCTGGAAAATTCTTTTTTTTAAAAAACCTGTTGGGAGAATAGCGATATGCGCGACGCCGTTACCAGCCTGATTAAAACCTACGATATTACTGGTCGCTACTTTGATCGGGATGCCATTGATACCCTGAAGGACTATTTCGCCTCAGGGATGGACCGGGTGACGGTGGCAACGGTATTGAATGCCAATGCGGCATCCTTAGTGAAGTCAGCTTCTTTGGCGCTGTTTGAAGAGGTGCCCGAGCTATTGCGCCCCGGTGGCAATGCGTATACCACTCGTCGCTATGCTGCTTGCCTGCGGGATATGGATTATTACCTGCGCTATGCGTCCTATGCGATCGTGGCGGGGGATGCGGATGTTTTGAACGAGCGGGTGTTGTACGGTCTGCGGGAAACTTACAATTCCCTGGGGGTACCCATCGCTCCCACGGTGCGCGGTATTCAGATTATGAAAGAAATGGCGCGGGGGATGGCGGCTGAAGCTGGAGTGACCAACAATGCTGTGGTGGATGCTCCCTTTGACCATATGACTCGCGAACTGAGCGAAGTGGATATTTAAAAATTGCTTGGAAAGGAACTGGGGGCGTAAAGCGCCCTTTTCTAAGGAATTGAGGGGGTGATTGCTATTGGCGATCGCCCCCTTCTTGTTGTTTGTCAGCCTTTGTCGATTAGCCTTCTTTTCGTCGAACTAATGTTTCTTGGTTATTGATTGACCGTTACTTATCCGCCGTGTCGTCAGCCAGCTTAACTTTGTCCCCCTGGCGCTCAAGGGTAACGGTTTCCCCCAGCTTCAGGCGATCGTATTGAGCACAAGGTAGAGACCATTGTTCCTGAGAAACCTGGTTGTCCTGTTCAAATTGACCCGTGATGTAGCAAATTTCTTGAGGGGGGCGGCTGCGTTCAGGGTAAGGCTGATTGTCTAACGTAAACGCGGGAGCCGTGCGGGGAGAGTCGCCCACGCCATTGTTGCTAACGGTGGTTTGGGTGCCCCATTTATCCTCGGTGTAGGTGTACCAAGTGTCGTACACGGGCTCATTGCGATACACCGGTATGGTTTTGGTTTCGGTGCGATATTTGGTGGTGTAGACGGGGACGTCGCGGCAGGTTCTGGTGCCTACGCCATTGCCGTCAGAGGTGGTTCTGCACTGCTCTTTGGTGCCCGTTTGTGCTTGATAAGACACCTTGACGTTTTCCGTGGTGGTGCCCGTTTGAACCTTACGCGTGGTCCGTTGTTTTTCCCGGCGGTTTACGTTGTAGGCACCGCTGGGCAGGTTCCAGCCGCTGCCGCTTACGGGACGCTGTTCCTGAATCTCAACGTTAACGGTCCAGGTGCGCTGGGTAATTTCCGCATCAATAATATCCGGACTAAAAAGCTGCCAGGCTCCAAAGCCCGTGCCGCCAATTCCTAGGGCGATCGCCCCCGCCACAATTTTTTTGCCCAGTCCGCCCGATTTTTTCGGAGGAGGGGGAGGGGATGTCGCCCCTTCGTCAACGCGGAACCCTTCCTGCCATTGCCCACGTACCGTTGCCACCTGAGCGCCGACGTTTGCATCCTCCGGGCGATCGCTTCCCAAATCCAGGCTATTAGTTTGCCAGGAATTACAGCTGCCACACAGCAGCTCCGCCACTGGCTGACCCGTGTCCGCATTCGACGCCCCACAGACTTTACAAATCCAGTCGGGACGAGTGTATTGGGCTTCTTCCTCGGGCGTCAGCAGTCGAGAATCATTGGCTTCGTAAAATTCCACCTGGCGATCGCGCCACCAAAAGCACCGTGGGCACCGTTGGGTGGGGCCTTCCACATGACTATGACCACACTCTGGACAGTCCCAAAACAATAAGATTTTCTTGCTACGTTCCGCCATGACGCCAAATTACAATCCCAAATTGAAACTAATGCTTCGGATTAATATGCCTACTTAATGTGCCGAAAATTAACGCTTTGAAATCAATTTAAACTTAGGCTGCCTTAAATAGGCAAACCACAACAATAGAATTATTAAAAACTTAATTGTCTGGCGTGTGTTTTTCGTGTGTGTTCTATATGACACTAATGCTCAAAGTAATATAGCTAATAGCTACGCAGGGGAAAGGTTCATAGATGAAGGAACAACAAAGACACCAATGATCAGAGCTGTTCCTTTCACCTTTTGAAGTTTGCCCTTTAAAATTTATTCTTTAAGAATCTTGTTTTGGAATCCTATGCTTAAGATTCAAGAAAATACTAGAAGCAGGCTGAAATTTTCAGTGACCCCTATCGGTCTGTGGATCTTTGGCTCGGTTTTTGCCGCCATTGGTTTGTTGGTGATTGTTTTCTTAACAGAAAATACAATTCTTTCTTGCGATCGCCAAGCCCAGCCAGAGCCTTCATGCGAGATAAAAAGGATAGGAATACTCTCATCGGAAACGAAGTCATTTCCCATTGATAAAATTATTCAGGCTGATATTGAATTCAGTTCTTCTAGTGATGGCGGGGAAACTTACAGGAATGTGTTGATAGTGGATAAAAGCGCTCTCATTAAAACCACTGAGCAGTCAATTCAGCCCGGTCGCCCTCTCCAGATTCCTTTAAGTTCCGCCTATTCCAGCGGTTATGAATCTCATGTGGATACTGCCAACCAAATTAATGGGTTTTTAGAAGATTCTAATCAAAACGATTTCCAGGTACAAATATCTTCTGCGTGGCTGATTATTATTTTTGGCGGAATTTTCTTTTTGGTTGGATCGCTAATTATAGTGTTCTCACCCGTTATTGTTTGCAGTATGGATAGATTTGGCAATCAGCTGATATTTGAGCGACGTAAGCTGTGGGGGAAAAGTACAAGGGAACTGGCGTTAAGCGAGGTACTAGGTTCCAGGATTGACGTTTCTAGATCTAGCCGTGGCTCAGATACGATGCGTGTGGGGATTGAGTTGGAAAATCGTGATGTGCTTTGGTTTGGTGTGGGTTATGACAATATCAATAATGCTCAGAAGTATCGAATTTCAGACTTGATTACTGATTTTTTAAATAAGTGAAATTACAGGCTAAGGTTGCAGGCTGAAAAAAGCGACACTGATCGTTATAAATTTGATCGTCCTAGATTTACTTCCTTTTCTGAAGAGAATTTCCCCTCCACGGCGTAAACCTTCTGGCACCTATTAAAGTCTCTTGGCACTTAAAAGTCTCTTGGGATTTATTAGAATTTCTGGCGTTGCAGGATTGAGAGATGATGGGAAGTGATCAGCCATCGAAT
>CALGDE010000037.1 GCA_937883785.1 uncultured cyanobacterium | reverse complement strand
CTTGATGATGCGCAGGTTAGCTAATTAAGATTTACTTTATAAATTAGCTCTCAGATTAAAGCGTTGGGAATTGGATCGCCAGGATTCGTCTTTTCCACCACCCATACGGATACTCACTTCGACGACATTGCGGAGCTGATTGCCCCTCAGGGACGACTGGGCCTAATTGACGATCCTCAAGACCTCCCCATCCAGCCTTTGAAGCCCAAAGCCATCTCGCTGCATTGGGAATTTATGTTTACGCGATCGCTCTTCACCACGCCAGATATTGAAAAGCAAAGCGAGTTGCTCAATGAAATTTCTGCTCTTGTAGATGCGGGCAAAATTAAATCCACCGTCACCGAAGTTGCTGGCAAAATTGATGCGGCAACTTTGCGCAAGGTGCATGCCCAAATTGAGAGCGGAAAGGCACGGGGAAAAATCGTTCTAGAGGGCTTTTGATCCCCGCTCAACATTGCAAAGACTCTAGGAAATCTCCGCCCTAGAAAATTTTAACCACTAACAGTTTGTTCGCTTAAAGTGCTATGTCTACGCCAAAACTAACAATCATTGGTCAGATTTACGCAAAACCAGACAAGGTTGACTTCGTTAAATCAGAACTGGAAAAGTTGATTGAAATTACCCGAGCGGAAGAAGGATGTATGCAGTACGACCTGCACCAAGACAACGACAATCCCGCTCATTTTCTATTTTATGAAAATTGGGATTCCCGTGAGCTGTGGCAAAAGCATATGAACAACTAGCATTTGAAGGATTATATGGTGGCAACGGAGGGTACTGTCGAAAACTTCACCCTCAATGAAATGACAAGGATTGCCTAGAACGTATCTCCGGTTAATCGCCAGAACCTCTATTCCATGGGAGTTACACATCCTTCAAAACCAAAAATATTAGGTTCTAAATCTCTGGCCATTGATGGACTGACAAATTAAACAATGCCAGCCCCTACTTGGGCGCTGTTTAAAATTTGATGCTCGTTCTGGAAGTCGTGGTGGATTGCTGCGGCTTCTAGTTTTTGTTGTGGACTTCCGCTGCACAGGGATGGAATAACATTGCGCGATCGCCCTTGAACCAAACTCAGTCAGCGTAAAATCGCGCACCCTAAATCTCTGAGTTATTCAAGAATGCTTCCGTAACAAAGCGTTAGAAAGATCGGGCGTCTTCATCACAACTTCGTCTTAGCTTCATTGGCCCTTCATAAAAGACCCGGATCTTATTGAAGTTTTGATGAAGTTGCAGTTTTCCCCTGTTAGAAATCTGACAAATGAAATAGCTTTATTTCGTAACAGCTTCCTGGCTTCAGCTTCAGTCAATGAAGGGTGCGAAGAGGGCTGAGAAGAAGCTTGTGGTTATTTAAAGCGGTAAAGACAATGAACACTCTCTTGAAAGGCGCGGCAGTAATTAGTACGGCGGTTATTGGTATCGGGTTTGCCGATGCGGCAAATGCCGGAACGATAGTGAATAAAAGTGTTGACTTCCTAGGAGATGGTTCCGGACTATTTTCTGACATCTTCAAGGATCTGGGTAATGGTGTGGAGGTTTCCGTGACGGCCGGCTACCACGGGGGTGGAGCTAGCGCTAATGCACCTTTCCCTTCGACTGCCCCCGCGTTTGTAAGTCTTTCCAATTCCAGTGGTTTGGGGGTAAGGAGTTCGTTGAGTGACGGCAATCGGTTAGACGCCGGTGGCCGAGATGAATTCCTGCGGTTTACCTTTTCCCAAGAGGTGACTCTACAAGGGGTGTTCTTCTCATCAGTTTTCAGCGGGAACGATGAGTTTGATGCCGCTATTGATAACGTTGATTTGCAAATTAACGATACGTTTGGCACAGATCGGCTGTTTAGCTTTCCTGGAATAGGTAGTGTCCGCGTCGTCGACTTCTCTGGGGGAGTTGACTTTGCGGGCGACGGTACTAACGCCCTGCGCTCTGCCACTGGAACTATTTTTGATTTCTACACCAACAACAACAATGATGATTACCGCATTGCTAAGCTGAAAATCAAGACAGAGGTTCCTGAGCCTGCGGCAATATTGGGCTTGCTAGGAGTTGGCGCAATGGTGGTGGGGAGTGCCCGCAAGCGTCAAGAAGCTTAAGTCGTCCATCTTTTTAATTACCTAAGGCGTGTCATCAATTGAGAGCTAGAAGCCCTACATCGTGGGGGGCCATGCCCTCTCTCAACAAAGCCTGTTAAGGGCTGAAACCCCTGTGGTTACTGGTTTCGAAATTTTAAATGGTGATATCCCCTAGGGCACTTGAGATGACTTGAGCGATCGCGATCCAGTTGCCTCAGTTGAAAATCATCAAAAAGCAATGCCAGATTGGTTCAACGCCAATCTGGCATTGCTTTTTGATGAGTTGGTGAAAAGGGACGCCCCAAAGATTGGTGACGCCGATCGCCCCAAAGCGTCATTGAGGTCTCCCTGAAAACTCTATCCAGATCGCCAAAGGTTATCGATCCACGTCGGGGCGATCGTCGATCGCAAACAACTTCACCAACCCACCCCAATCACGGAGCAACGGAGAAGAAATCGAGAGGATAGGGGGACACAAACGGAGATTTGAACCGGGATAAACCCAATACTTACCCTGGCAAATCTTCGCCCTTAGCAGAAAAACACCAATGGTCACACCATTTGCTCGTTCTCGTCGCGTCGATGCCCTGTCTACCTCCCATGCAAGCTCAAATAATCCGCCCCGCCATAACTCAGACCCCATTCAAATCCCATCGGTGCGCCCGGTCGTCGATCGCCTTCGACCCTTTCCCCCCCGGGAACTAGCCATCTTTGACTGCCGCCTAAGCCACATTGAAGAATTGCTCGCTGGCTTACGTCCGGGAATTGAGGCGATCGTCCTTGTGGCAAAAGCCAACGGCATTCACCAAATCTCTAGCTGGCTCAATACCCATCATCGCTTTGACGCCATCCATATTTTTGCCAGTGGTGAATCAGGGCAGCTCAGCCTAGGCAACGTCATCCTGAACATCAAAACCCTGCCCATGTACCACACCACCCTAGGTCGATGGCGACAGCATCTGAGCCGTAACGGCATTGTCCAGATTTACAGCAGTCACCTTGGTGCTTCTCCAAACGGCCCCCAATTTATAAAATCCCTCAGTGAAGTTCTCGATGTGACCGTTGCTTCCACCCGCCATCCCTTGGGCAAAGGGCGATGGCAGCTAGACGTTGTTCATGGTGACGCCCCCGTGTCGCTACCCCTGAACCGTCAATGCGTGGAAACCTATGACTATGCGCTGTAGTGAGTGTGCGTCTCGGTTCGCTCTTTAACCAGTGCGGATTTTGAGGATCGCTATCATATCGCCATAATGCCACCTTAAAAAACGCTCCAGCCGTTTCGTTTTAAAAGAATTGGCTGGGGCTATTTCAGCAAAAAAATTGATCTATTCAGTACGGCTCGATGAATATGAACACCGTTGTCTTGGATTGTTGCCCTTCTGCCCCTGGAACCGTGTAGACGGAAAATGCCTGCCCCTGGAGATTAGGTGCGTTTTGAAATAAAAACTATGTGGACTGAAATTCTAGCAGTCAGTGATTTTGAGACTTAGTTGATGACACCCTCTAGATCGGGAACCTAGAAAACAATGCAACGTCTTAGGGCAAAGTCGCTCACTGCAACGTTAAGGAAAAGAGCTAGATAATATGTCTGGTTATCCTCACGATTTGCCCAATATATTTATTCAGCACTGATGCTTTAAAGACCCTAAGTCATGAAGATTTTCTGATATCGTAAATTACCCAATATTGTCTTGTAAATTGCTTTTAAGGCATCAGTAAGGGTGATTTTTTGACGGTGAAAATCCTAATGAAAGATTTTTGGGCGTCATGTTAATCTGATGTTTTTCTCTCACTTGTAAATGTATGAAAGTCAGCGAGTATTTGAGAATTTTCCAGTTGCAATTGATTCTGGTGAAGAACTCAAGATGTGGCGAAATTTACAAAGCCGTTGGCTGAACCACTTTGAATAGCTCAAGACTCACATTCAGTTGAGATTTCTAACTTTGACTTGGAGGGTAATTGGATTTGAAGCTGCGATGGAGTTGCAGAGAAGAGTTCATGAAGTTAACCCGATTCGCTTGACGTGTGTCAAGACTGCTAGACATACTAGCCCGAGTCGAAATTCGAGATTTATCGACGTATTAATTGCTACGCGGTAATTATGGAAAGAAAAGATGCTTTTCCCTTGACTAACAACAAGGATTTGGAAAAGTCTTGAAAACGATCTTTAATGCTTAAAAGCATTGGTCACTGTTCGACAGGCTATTGTCAGTTATTTGATTTCTGCGATTTTTAAGGTTTTTGTCTGGGCGTTGCACTTGGCTTTTTGGGGGAAGTATTTTGCGCAACTCTTTTGATGACTTTGACGTTACGAATCTGTGCTATCAAATATTGAATGCCTAGCTTTTTATAAGTGAAGCGTGGCAAATGTCAGGGTTCTCCTGAAAACATTTCGATCGCCAAACGAGTTTGCATCTTCTCAACTCAGTTTTTGATTCTGCCTAATTGTTGACGATTCATTTCCCAAATCTTTGAAGCCTTACCAAGTTTCTTATTCTTATGTTTTCAGCACAGTTTCTCACACGCAATATTTCCTTTGTTGCCGCTGCAACGACCGCAAGCCTTGGGATAATTGGTCTAGGGTTGCCAGCTGAGGCAGCCTCGCTTATCGGCGGCTCCCAAAACATCGTTGGCGCAAATTTCAATGTTGAAGATCGAAGCGCTCTGGATGCAGCCGGAATCCCTTTCTTGGAGTTAGGGGATACGCGGATTTACATCGGCACTCGGCAGGTGAGCTCTAATAATCAAGATCCTTTTGTGGTTAGTTTCACTGGCGACACCCCAACCTGGACTAATCCTCAAGCCTACGACACAAGCCCAGCGGACGCAGACGCAGTGGCATTGCTCTGGGACGGTGGACAGCAGTCTCTCTACGCTGCTTTTGAAGTGGATGGAGGCTCCAGCGGTTTTGGGTCGATTGTGGGCAGCAATGGAGGATGGTTGGGATCTGGACAGCTGTCTGGGGCTAATAAGCTAACCGTGCTGTTGCAGTTGGATGCGACCACTGGAAATGCTGTGGGTGGTACATATATCTCGTCACTCCTGATGAACGGCAATTCCAACAGTGCCGCTGGGACCAGTAGCCTTGCTTTCAAAGACAATGGCAATGTGGTTATTGACCTGGAAACAGCCTTTAGCCCTCGCGGTACGGACAGGCAGATTATTGGAACTCGAACCACTGATCAGGGTTCGCCGTTCCAGTATCGAATAGAATTTACGCCGGATCTAACTCAGGCCGTGGACGCGATCGCCGTGGGTTGGAACGGAGTTACTGAGCTGCCTCCTTTGAGCGGTGGAAATACTGGCGGCGGCGATGGCGGCACAGGTGGCGGCGATGGCGGTACCGGTGGCGGCGATGGCGGTACCGGTGGCGGCGATGGCGGTACCGGTGGCGGCGATG
>CALGDE010000036.1 GCA_937883785.1 uncultured cyanobacterium | reverse complement strand
GCCATTGCTCAAAGTCTTAGACTGTTGTCCTAAGTCACTCCGTCGCCGCTATAACGCAAAATCCCAGCGCCCCTACCCCTAAATCCCTCTCCCTGGGGAGAAGGACTTCGGGAGCAGGATCAAGCGTTTGTCATTTTTTCTTATGTCCCTTCTTCCTTGGGAGAAACATGTTCTGGACATAGTCGCAGGGGGGCTGGGGGATGAGGGCACTCAGTTTTTTGCGTAAGTCCTGATGGTTGGCTCTTGAATTAGGAAAACAGTCAGCGATCCCAGAGAAGCTCGCGAAGGGATTGATAACATGCCCTAGGCGGCGAGCCTAGGAGGGAATCTGGGAGGCGGCCCAGGACGGTTGACGGGCAACATTGCGCACGTTTTCCGTGTAATGGCTGGTGACGGCTAAGAGGCGATCGCACCCCCGTTCCCAGCTCAGCTCATGCAGGGCAGGGTCCACCTCAGGCTGCACCGACTCTAAATCTCGCACCAGTTGAATCGCCTCAGCATCGGAGTGATAAAACCGAGCATTCCTAAAGCGCTTAAAAAAGTCGTTGGACGGATGATCCGGCATTACCGCAAACTTCCCCATCGCCAATGCCTCCGCCGTGGTGGTGCACAACACTTCCGACAGGGACGGATTAATAAAGGTTTTGTGGTCCGCTAAATCCACAAAGGGCTGGGTAGTCTCCCGATGGAAATCCACATTATCAACGGTTTCAAAGATCTCGTGGGCTCGCCGCAGAACACAATAAAATTCATCCCGCAGATGCTTAGGCAATTGGTCCGGCACCTCGGCTACTTTTCCGTAAACGTGTAGCTTAAATCCCTGCTCCACCGCCCAATCCAGCAGAATATTCACCCGCTTTAGGGGAATAATTTTGCCCACATAGTAATTTTCCGAAAGGTGCCGCCGAGGCTCAGAACGCCAATGGCGATTGAAAAACTGACTGTGAACGCCGTTTACGTTTTCCGTATAGCTCACGTCGTGGAGCTGGGGAATTGCGCCGGACAGGTTAATTTCAAAATCGCATTGGTGATTCAGAATGCGGCTGCCCAAAAACTTCAGCCCCCAGGTGACGATTTTGCACTGGAGAGGGTTGCTGAAGATAATCGGCAGCACATAGAAATTGTTGGTGTGATTAATACCAATGACCGTTTCGTACTTATCCCGCAACGACTTGCCCATGGTTTGCCGCGGATCCGGCAACATGCTGGGGATGGACAGCAGCTGGATCGGGTCTTCCAGAATTAGGGTGTCCCCGCTAAAGGGATAGTTTCGAATATCACGCTTGGGATACAGGGACTTAGTAATGGGCTTGTAAATGGCGTCGTAAAAACCAAAGGTTAAGTTTTCTGAGCGCCAGGCGTTGTTCGGCAGCGATCGCGACAAATAATCTCGGGAGGCGGCGGCGATCGCGGCTTCGTCGCCAAATTTATAGGAACCAGTTTGATGGCGATTAACGCACACCGGCAACACCAGCTCCACCTCGTGGTCCCGTGAGAGATAGGCCGCCCGCAACAGTGGATTAATACTGGTTCCCGTTAAAGACGGCAAAGCAGCGGTGGTAATAATGCTGATGCTCATAAATATATTTATTGGTGCTTGAGTCGTTTGCCCGCCCAGAGTGAAAAATGCCTAATAATGCCTACAAGATATTACGATTTGCGAATATAGGCACTCCAACGTCGGCCACTTGCCCGTTAGTCCGCGCACACTTTGCCAATAGTTTTTAGGGCGCTATCTTGATGGGTCTCCTACTGACCCAGCCCCCGTTTCAGCAGATCCACTAGGTTGCTGCCGCCCCAAATGATGGCGCCCCAAATGGAAGCGGTCACCACCACACCACCAGTGGCTCCCAACAGGGCGATCGCTCCGTCATCGTCCAGCAGCCCCAACCCCACCACGAAAATGCCCATCGCAGGCAGCGTGTTGGTGCCGGGTATAGGGGCGATCATAGACAGCCCCATAAGGGTGACTGCGCCCCCCAGGACCAGTCGTCCCACTGGACTGCGGCATACGGCGATTAATCGGGGGCGCGATAGGATTTCTAGCTTCTTTAGCCAGGGCAGGGCGGCGTTGATAATGCCCGAAAGGCGCTCTCGACCGATAGATTGCGATCGCCATCCCTTCGGCAACCACGGCTGATCGGAGCCAATGGCCATTTGTATTCCCAGCCACGCCAGTAAAATTCCAAAGGGAACGGAATAGCCCGGTGCAGGCACCGGTAGGGCAGACGGTAAGGAAAGCAGCACAAATAAAAATCCAAACGTGCGCTCCCCCGCCAGTGCCAAAACGTCCGCCAGGGAAAATGTCTCCGGGCTATCGTCTGCTAAAAACTGCGCTTCTAATTCTGCTGACAGCTGTGCCATATCCCTCCCATAAATCGCCTTCATATTTAACGAGTTTGCAGGGAATTGCAAGCTAAGGTGCCCTTATCCCCAGGTATCCAGCGATTTTACGCGTGCATTTTTGGTCAGAACTTACGCAAAGCCTCCCTTACCAAGGGGTGGATGGATCCCATACCTTTTCCCCCGTCATCCCAATCACAAACAGCCTGTCTTGCGTAAGTCCTGTGTGTGATTGAGTCGCAACTAGGGGCTGTCATCATTTAAGTCTCAAAGCAATAAGTCACGGGGGGTTCAGCCCCTAGCATTTTTGGTTTTGAAAGGGCGTGGATTCCCCACCAGGCAAGGCTCTTGGCAATTACTAGGTAAGACTTCTGGCAATTGATTGATGACACGCTTTAATGCGATACCAATGGGTTGGGTCGCCGCTGACTTAGCAGAGGGTGACGTCCGACGTCCCTAGCTGGGGTTGGCGATAAACGACTCGTAGCGGCTTCCTGCCCGATCCCAGGTAAATTCCCGCAATACATACTCCCGCCCACTGGTAGACAGTTGGTTGCGCAGGGCCGGGTTGGCAAATAGCTTATCCACCGCGTCCACGTATTCCTGGATCGTATTGGCACGGAGGGCACGCACCGGTTCGCCGGGGAAATCCACCGCCAGTCCTTCCAAGCCGCGATCGCTGCCCACCACAGGAGTGCCCGCCGCCAAGGCCTCTAGGGTTTTATTTTTAATGCCAAAGCCCGTGCGCATGGGAATGACGCAAACGGCGGCGCTATGGAGATATTCCGCAATGGACGGGACAGTGCCGGTGACGTGAACGCCGGGGATAGTATCCAAGGCGAGCACTTCTGGACGGGGGCGGGCTCCCACCAGGTCCAAGGTGGCACTGGGGTAGTTTTCCAGGATTTTTGGAAACACCTCTTTGGCAAAGAAAATCGCGCCGTCAATGTTGGCCTGATAGTCCATGGCCCCGAAGAAAATTAGCTTTTGACCACCGGGGTCCTTATCGCGCATGGGGAATCGGGAAAAGTCCACGCCGTTGGGAATGGTATCGATGGGCAACTGGGGAGCGAGCGAATGGATGGGCGTAAAGTCGTCGGGGGTGGTAACCACTAGGGCGGAAAATTTCTCGCAGTAGTTTTTTTCATAGCGCTTGAAAAGGTTTAACGACAGGCGATCGCGCAGGGGACGGTCCGAGGTGCTGGTGTCTAGGCGATCGCGACAGGCAGCATAAACGGAGCTGTGAATATCCACCACCAGCCGTAAATCAGGATAGTCCTGTCGCCATTCGGAACGAATAAAAATTTCGTTGACGCTGTGTTCACAGGTGATTACATCGAATTTTTTCGCCGCCACCGCCTGGTCAATCCACTGCTGCATTTCCGGCGTTTGCCCGTAGCGCACATGGGGAGGCACTGCGTCCCACAAAAAGCGCCCAAACCGTTTCACTTTGTTGGGCAATCCCCCTGGCGGCTCCGGCGCCCTGGAAAAGGTGACCACTTCGGCGGCAATATCTTCCAGGGCGGCGATGTAGTCCGGCGGCGAATCATGCCAGGGCTGAGTGACGAGGGTAACGCTGTGGCGCTGACTGAGCTGGGCAAGCAGATGATAGGTACGCACCTCGGTGCCGCCAGCGGTGGGCGGATAGGGCAAGGTGGTGGAAATCATCAGAATATTCATACCTAGCGGCTACCTCTTCGTTGCAAGCCCCCCTTTCTGCGGGAGGGAAACCCGGACCCCGTTTCAGTGCCATTGGCACCAGCCCCTAATAATCTCCCTGGTGATAGCACAGGAACCGGATGCTAACGACGAAATGGCGCAAACCTAGCGAATTTCCCAGGCTTCAAAGGACTTGGCATAGGCACCGTTGGGATCGTCCAAGGTGGCAAACCATTCAAATTGCGATCGCCAGGCGCTCCAGTGGGCCAACGCCACCTGTTCAGCGCTGCGAGATTCCGAGAGCCATGCCCACAAACCAATGCGAGCCCCCGCCGCAATTATCAACTCTGCCGCACTATCCAACGACGCCCCGTCAAAGGGGAAAATCCCCCCCAGTCCTTTGGGCTTGGGATATTCTTCGAGACGCCAGTCATCATCGAGCTCTGCCAAGTCTGCGGCCCGGGCGATCGCCACTTCCAGCCCCCCCAACTCATCCACCAACCCCAGCTTCTTCGCTGCCCGTCCTGACCACACCCGTCCCTGGGCAATTTCATTCACCGCCGTGGGCTCCAGATTGCGCCCCTCCGCCACCTTGTTAATAAACTCCCCATAAATCCAATCCACCGACGACTGCAACAGCGCCATTTCCGCCTCAGACTTCGGGCGAGTCACCGTGCGCAAATCCGCCAGCGGTCCCGTTTGCACCGCATCCCAGGCGACGCCATTATTGGCACCCAACTGCTGCACATTGGGCAACAAACCAAATACCCCAATGGAGCCGGTAATGGTGGTGGGCTCGGCAACAATTTCGCTGGCGGGGGCAGAAATCCAGTAGGCGCCCGACGCGGCATAGTCGCCCATGGAAATCACAAGGGGTTTCTCAGCGGAAATTAGCTCCACTTCCCGAGCAATAATCTCCGACGCCGTAGCGCTGCCGCCGCGGCTGTTAATACGCAACACCACCGCCGCCACGTCATCATCCTGGCGCAGATCTCGCAATGTTTCCGCCAGGGCATCGCCGCCAATTTGATTCGGCGTTCCTTTGCCCCCCACAATGGCTCCGGTGGCGTACACCACCGCCACCTGCGGACGGGCATCAAAAATGGTCTCGCCAGCGTCATCTTCACTGACATCCTTTTCATCGACCGCCTCCGCTGGGGATTCAGAGATCTCGGGCTCCGGCGTTAGGCTGGGCACCGCATCGGTGGGTTCTTCCTGCAAGTTACCGGACTGCAAGTTACCGGACTGCAAGTTACCGGACTGCAAGTTACCGGACTGCAAATCATCGGGGGTTGGGGGATTTAGCCACACCTTGCGCTGCCCCGCCATCCCCGGCTGCACCACGGGAATTATTTTGCCCTTCGCCGCCATCGCCATGGCTTTTGATTCATCAGAGTTGGGCGATCGCCCCGCCTCAGGGTCTCCGTCAGGGCTCTCCGTCCCTGAAGGCTCCCCATCTTCCACCTCTTCGTTGACAGAGTCAGCCCCCGCCGTTCCGAATTCAGCTGTTTCCACGTCCTCAAAATATTCCGTAAAGCTCACCCCTTCAAAGGGCGTTTCCTCCTCCTGGGACGGTGCCATATCCGCCAGCTTTTCCAGGATTTCATCCTCGTAAGCCACCTGATCCACCAGCTTGGCGCTATTGGCTTGGTCTCCGCGAAAGATTCCCTGGCTGCGGGCGATCGCCAAAAGCTGCTTCGGATCCACCGAGCGATCTTCCCCCACCGCCATCAAAAAATCCGTCCACAGACTACCCAACAGCGTTTGAAGCTGTTCCCGACTTTCCGCACTGCGCTCCGTTTGGGTAAAAGGCTCCACCGCCGACTTAAACTTGCCTGCTCGCACCACCTGAACGCCGATGCCATACTTTTCCAGCGCCCCTGCCCAAAACGTCCCCTGGGCGCTAAAGCCATTCATTTCCAGGGCGCCGTAGGGGTTTAAAATCACCTCATCCGCCGCCGACGCCACAAAATAATCCCGCTCCGACCAGTTCACTCCGTAAGCAATTACCGGTTTCCCCGACTCCTCCCGAAACGCCTGGAGTGCCTGACGCACCTCCCGCAAAATCGCAAACCCCGCCTCCGACTCCGCCAGGCGACCGGAAATATACACCCCCTGAATGCGATCGTCGTTTGCCGCCTTTTCCAACCCTTCCAATACCACCCGCAGGGGCACCACATCGCTGGACTGTCCCGCCAGCAAGTCCGTCAGCGCTTCCCGTCCCCCCAAAGGCGCATCACGAATATCCTTGGACAGATCCAGGGTCAAAATATTGTCTGCCGCCAGCTCCGAATCCTTTTCCGTGGATGCCAGCCCAATCAGCAGGGCGATTAGTCCGCCAATGGTGACAAAGCCCACGAGCCCCAAGCCCAGAATGGTTCCGATAATGCTGGCGAGGGTTTGCTTTAAAAATTGCCGCATGGTGATTGTGTTTAGGGAAAAATATTATGGCGCTGCGCTGCCGAGTTTCTTCGCTGGGTTGGTTCGCCGAACGTCGGTTCACCCAATTATTAACGCTCAATCTTCTTGTAACGCCCAGCTCTCGTGCCAAACTCTCGTGCCGAGAAGTCCTGGTCTAACAGTCTTGACCCAGACGTTACTTACAGCGTCTTGAACAAACGTCTTGAGCAGTAACGTCCTGAGCAAAACGTTTTTTGAGGTTTCGTGTGCTTAAACCATTATGGCGTTTGCTGTTTGCCCTTTCACGGCGGGTTATGCCAGAAAAGGCAGCCGGGTCCAGAACGAAGGGCCAGGTTTAAAAAGGATTTGATTTAAAAAGGGTTTGATTTGAGAAAGGTTTGACTTAGAGCGGGCAGTTCGTGTTGAGAAGTGTGGCGAGTATCTTCAGCAGCGATCGCCATTAAAGTCTGCTGGTTTTACCCATCAAACTGGGCAACTTAGGTCGAGAGGATTGGACACTGGCGGATAGATCGTTAAAAATTGAGAAACGCCCACAGCAACGCTGGCGCTGAGATTTGCTGACTCAGTGAATGAAAAGCTCAGTGACTAGGGGCTGTCATCATTTAAATCTCACACACAGCCAGTAACTAAAAGGATTTTAGCCCCTAACATACTTTGTTTTGAAAGGGCGTGGACTCCCCACTGTGTAAGGCTTCTGGCGCTTAATTGATGACACGCCCTAGGGGCTGCGATCAA
The DNA here is from genome assembly GCA_937883785.1 of uncultured cyanobacterium. Classification (GTDB taxonomy): domain Bacteria; phylum Cyanobacteriota; class Cyanobacteriia; order CACIAM-69d; family CACIAM-69d; genus CALGDE01. The sequence continues at coordinate 13,680 of CALGDE010000036.1, read as the reverse complement.
TTCAACTTCAAATTCAGTAACGGTAAGTTTTTGTCCTCAGTACTTCGTACTTTTGCGTAAAACTTTTGAAGTGGACCGATGACGCGCCCTAACGCCAACGATTAGAGCAAGTGACTAGAGTTAGAGCCAGTGGAACTTCAGCACGTCAGTTTTCAGCAGTGGGTACAGGATGCACCGGCGGCGATCGCCTATTTCGACGCCAACGACTGCCTGCTTGCGGCCAGTAATGACTGGCTCAAAATCTTTCACTGCGACCACACCGCCATCGGGCAATCCCTCACCAGCCTAGGTCCCCTAATCCCTGAAGTCTGGCTGCGGCTCCATCATCAGGTTCTCCAGCCCCCCACCGCTCCCGGTCTTGACCTGTCATCCGACGGCGCAGGGTCCCCTATCGAAGGGCATATCGGAAGCAATGACCACAATTATTACAGCAGCGCCGCTGAGTCCCAACAGTTTAATCCCCTAGAAGAAACAACAGCCATTCCCCAGGCGCTGGTGTGGAAATCGGATCAGTTTCCCACGGTGTGGTGCCAGTGGTTTACCCGGCGATGGGTGGTTCCGGGCACCAGCCATGTGGGGGTGGCGGTGCGCTGTGAAGTGCTCGATGGATTTGAGCCGTTACGCCAAGCACGAAAACAGTGGTCGGCCACCCAAACCTTGGTGTGTCGCCTGGATGAAGCCGGCATCATTACCGCCGTAATGGGGGCATGGGAATCGGTGCTGGGGCTACGGGAAAGTGACCTGGTGCCTTCCATGTGGCTGAATTGGGCCATGGACGAGGATCAGCGGGCTTTAGTAACGCCGTTGGAACAAATGCTGGCGGGGGAAGAGGCGTCCTGTGAGGGGCGCTGGCGCACGGCGGATGGACGATGGCGATGGATGCGCTGGGTGTCGGTGCCGGTGGCGGTGGGGGAAGGGGGGCATATTACCTATGCGATCGCCCAGGATGTGACCGATCAGCGCCTGGCGCGAGAAGCCATGGAAGCAAAGGATATTTTTGCCGAATTTAGCGAGCAGCTATTGCGCTCAGCGCCGGTATTTTGCATGGCCCTCAGCCCCGACGGTACGGTGCTGATGATGAACGACGCCATGCTCCAGGCACTGGATTACCAGCCGGAAGAGGTGGTGGGCAGAAACTATATGACCACCTTTTTGCCGGAGCGGGAACGGAGCGCCATGCAGCTGGTGTTTGAGCAATTAGCAGACGTGGCCCAGCCCACCCGCAGTGTGGGGGTGGTATTGACCCAGGACGGATCCGAGCGATTGGTGGAATGGCACGGGGTGCCGGTATTTAGCCGCGATTTGGCATTGGCGGGGCTGGACGAACTGGCGGGGGAGATGCCCCTAACGTTGGATCGGGGGTTCGATTACTTCTTTGCCATTGGCATTGATATTACCGAAGGGCAGATTATTGAGCAGGAGCGCCAGCGGCTAACGGCGGTGCTGGAGGTGACCACGGATTTGGTGGCGGTGGCGGACCCGGACGGGCGGCTGTCCTATCTGAATCGAGCGGGACGGGATTTACTGGGCATTCCCGACACCATTGATGTACAGCGGTTGCGCCTTCAGGACTGTGTGCCGTCAGACTTGGCAGAAAAGCTGTCCCCCAGCCAGCTGGGGAAAACCCTAAGGGATGGCACCTGGAAAGGGGAGAGCCAGCTGCTGCACTCCAACGGTCAACTGGTGGATGTGTCAGAGGTGTTGATTGCCCGGCGAGACGAGGCGGATCGCATCGAGTTTATTGCCACGATCGCCCGGGACATTAGCGCCCAAAAACAGGCGGAAGAGGCCCTGCGGGAAAGTGAGGAGCGCTTCCGCACCTTGGTGGCCAATATTCCGGGGGTGATTTATCGACGCTTAGCGGATGAGCGGTGGACCTTGGCGTTTATTAGCGAAGCGGTGGAGTCCCTCACGGGCTACCGGGCAGAAGAGTTTTTGCAGCGACAGCGGGGAGAGGCCCCGTTCACCTGGCTTAATTTGCTCCATCCGGGCGATCGCGACTCGGTGATCGAAGGTATTCAGCGGTCCCTGGCGAAGCGTCAGCAATACGCCCTGGAGTACCGAATTGTTCGCGCTGACGGAGAAGTGCGGTGGGTATTGGAACAGGGGCAGGGGGTTTTTGACCCAGAGGGCTATCTATCCTGGCTGGACGGATCTTTAATGGACATTACCCAGCAGAAAGAGGCGGAGGCAGAACTGGAAGCCTCCCGGCAGCTCCTCCAGGTGGTGCTGGACAATATTCCCCAGGCGGTGTCTTGGAAGGATCGTGGTTTGAATTTTCTGGGGTGTAACAAAGCCTTCGCCGAGATGGTGGGGCTAGCTAATCCAGGGGAAATCGTCGGCAAAAGCGATTTTGATATGCCCTGGAGCAAGGCAGAAACCAAATGGATCCGCGAATGTGACCAGCGGGTTATCGATCAAAATCAGCCGGAGCTGAACAATATCGAAACCCAAACCCGCGCAGACGGCACGGAAATATGGCTCGATATCAGCAAGGTGCCTTTGCTGGACAGCGATGGGGAGGTGATCGGGGTTCTCGGTTCTTCTAACGACATTACGGAGCGGAAGCAGTACGAAATTGAGCTATATCGCTCCCAACGGCAGTTAAAGAAACAGGTGGAGCGGGAGCGGCTTTTAAATCAGCTATCCATGCAAATTCGCAGCTCCATTGAGAATCGCAGTGCGCTGCGGGACACCATTGAAACGGTGCTTCATTCTGTGCGGCAGGTGCTGCGGGTGGATCGGGTGCTGTTTTCTTGGTATGTCACCGACACTAGCCCCCAATGCTGGGATATTGTGGCGGAATCCCATCGTGAGGGCTTGTCCGGTGTTCCTAAACGGCGCTATCCCATCGAGTCGCCGGGGGCGGTGGTACAGCGGCTGCAAAATTGTCAGCCCCTGCGGGTTAACGATGTGCGATCGCCCGAAAGCATCAAGTGGCAAAGCGCCGACAAGGATCACCGGGAATTTATAGAAACCCTGGGTCTCCGGTCAATTTTGCTGGTGCCCGCCATGGAGCAAAATCATTGTTTGGAGCAATATTTAGGGCTGATTGTCTGCTGCCAGCAAACGGAGTCCCGATCCTGGACCGACGAAGAGGTGCAGTTCCTCCAGGCGGTGCTAAATCAAATCGCGATCGCCGACACCCAAACCCGACTCTTTACCCAAGCCCAAGCCACCGCCGCCGAAGCCCAGGCTAAAGCTCGGGAGCTAGAAGGCGTTCTGGCAAAATTACGCAGCACCCAGGCGCAGTTGGTGCAAACGGAAAAAATGTCCAGCCTGGGACAACTTGTGGCCGGCATCGCCCACGAAATCAACAACCCGGTGAACTTTATCTACGGCAACCTGGACCACGCTCGCACCTATGCCAAGGATCTGCTGACGCTGTTGGAGCTGTACCAGGGTTGCATTCCGGAAGCCCCCGCTGAAATCCAAGAGTTTGCCGAGGACGTGGATCTGGAGTTTTTGGTGGAAGATTTGCCCCAAATGCTTAAGTCCATGCAGGTGGGAGCGGACCGCATCAAAGATATCGTCACCTCCCTGCGCACTTTTTCCCGCATGGATGAAGCGTCCATGAAAGCGTTTAACCTGCACGACGGCATCGATAGCACCCTCACCATCCTCAATAACCGCACCAAAGCTAAACCCAGCCGCCCTGCGGTGGACATTGTGCGTAATTTCGGAGAGTTGCCGCCGGTGGAATGCTACGGCAGCCAGCTCAATCAGGTGTTTATGAATATTTTGACCAACGCCATTGATGCCCTGGACGAGCGGGACAGCGATCGCACCTATGACGAAGTAGCCGCCAATCCCAGCCGCATTGTGATCACCACGGCTCTGCGGGACAACACCGTTGAAATCACAATCCACGACAACGGTTCCGGCATTCCCGCCAGCATTCGCGATCGCCTTTTCGATCCCTTTTTCACCACCAAACCCGTGGGCAAAGGCACCGGACTAGGGCTATCCATCAGCTACCAAATTGTCACGGAAAAACACGGCGGCACCTTAACCTGCACCGTTCCCGACAGCGGCGGCACCTGCTTTACAATCTTGATTCCATTTCGCCAGGAATAGCGCTAGTGGCCGTCCCTAACCCAACCTTAATTAGGGATTGCATGGTTGTATCCGCCAGGCTAAAGTCCAGTACTAACCAGGGTTACAGCCCCTAGCGTGTTTGGCTTAAAAGGGCGTACACTCCTCATTTCGCGAAGCTTCTGGCGTCTAACTGAGCACACGCCCTAGATTCCTAGGGACTAAAAATGTTTCAATATCCAAAACTAGCGGCATCATAAAAAAACGCCTCGTTATTGATTCCTTTTAAGACTGTTCCTGAGATCCCGAAGGATTCACCTATGCAAACCCTGCCCAAGCCCCCGAGCAAGTCCCAAGACGAACCCGTTGACAATCTTGTTGACAACCCGGCTTTTGATACCACCATTCACCGACGAAAAACCCGTCCGGTGAAAGTGGGAAATATCACCATCGGCGGCGGTGCTCCGGTGGTGGTTCAGTCCATGATCAACGAAGACACCATGGACATTGACGGCTCGGTGGCGGCGATTCGACGGCTGCACGAAATCGGCTGTGAAATCGTGCGCGTTACCGTCCCCAGCATTTCCCACGCCCGCGCCCTCGGTGACATCCGCGCCAAGCTGGAGGACACCTACCAGCCAGTGCCCCTAGTGGCGGACGTCCACCACAACGGCATGAAAATTGCCCTGGAGGTGGTGAAGCATGTGGATAAGGTGCGTATTAATCCTGGGCTGTATGTGTTTGGCAAGCCGGATCCGGACCGCACGGAATTTACCAAAGATGAATTTGATGCGATCGGAGCCAAAATCCGCAAAACCCTAGAGCCTCTGGTGACCAGCCTGCGGGATCAGGGCAAAGCCATGCGTATCGGCGTTAACCATGGTTCCTTGTCGGAGCGCATGCTGTTTACCTATGGGGATACGCCCCTGGGCATGGTGGAATCAGCGTTAGAGTTCCTGCGTATTTGCGAGGATATGGACTTCCGCAACCTGGTGATTTCCATGAAGGCGTCCCGGGTTCCCGTTATGCTTTCCGCATACCGGATGCTGGTGCACCGTATGGACCAGCTAGGCATGGATTATCCCCTGCACCTGGGAGTCACCGAAGCGGGCGACGGCGATTACGGTCGCATTAAGTCCACCGCCGGAATCGGTACGTTGCTGGCGGAAGGCATGGGCGACACTATTCGTGTGTCGTTGACGGAGGCCCCAGAGAAAGAAATTCCCGTTTGCTACAGCATTCTCCAGGCGCTGGGGCTGCGCAAAACCATGGTGGAGTACGTGGCTTGCCCCTCCTGTGGTCGCACCTTGTTTAACCTGGAAGAAGTTCTACACCAGGTGCGGGACGCCACCAGCCACCTGACGGGCTTGGATATTGCGGTGATGGGCTGCATCGTCAATGGTCCCGGTGAAATGGCCGACGCTGACTATGGCTATGTGGGACGAAACCCCGGCTATATTGCCCTGTATCGCGGTCGGGAAGAAATTAAGCGCGTGCCGGAAGAGGATGGCGTAAAGGAGCTCATCAATCTAATTAAGGCCGATGGGCGTTGGGTAGATCCTGAATAGTGTTGTTTAGGAATTAATGCGTGGTGACGCGCCGCGTTAGGGGCTTAGCTCTCTGCGGGGCGGTATCACGTAACTTACCGGCCTACGCAGCCATTAAGCTTATTAATTCGCTTTTTACCTCATCCTCCAGTAGATGGTGATGCCCGTGCGGTTAGCGTTTCGAAAAGGGCGCACGGCTCCACAATTCCTTAATCCTTTTATTTTTAGAGCAACTTTAAGCGTCTATTATCGAACCATTAATCTAAACTTCCAGTAATGCCTCGCCTAGCGCCGCTTGCCGATGCTTAATGCGCCGCCCAATGGTTTGAATACTCCTGAGAACAGCGCTAGTACGTTGTCCAATGCCGTTGGCGCTGGGGGGTTAGGGGAAGCATTTGATGTGATTGTGGTGGGTGCTGGGGCAGCGGGTCTGTATTCGGCGTTGTGTTTGCCCAGCCATTACCGGGTGGCGGTGCTGTCGAAGGAAAAAATTTCCCGGTCCGCCAGTAAATGGGCCCAGGGGGGGCTGGCGGCGGTGGTGACTCCCGATGATTCAACGAGTTTGCACGTGGACGATACCCTGCGGGCGGGGGCGGGGTTGTGCGATCGCGATGCGGTGGAGTTTTTGGTCACTGAGGCGGCGGCAGCGGTGTCCTCACTGGTAGATTTGGGGGTAGCCTTTGACCGTGACCAGGGGAACCTGGCGGTCACCTTGGAGGCGGCTCACTCTCGCCGGCGGGTGGTCCATGCGGCGGATATTACCGGGCGGGCGATTGTTACGGTGCTGCTGGAGCGGGTGCTGGAGCGCAGCAATATTTTGGTCTTTGACCAAGCTTTAGCCCTGGACGTGATTCTGGACAAGGAAGGGCACTGTAGTGGCGTGGTGTGCTGTAGGGAGAACACGGTTTCACGACTGGGGGCATCAGCGGTAATTTTGGGCACCGGCGGCGGCGGGCAAGTGTTTGCCAAAACCACCAATCCGGCCCTGAGCACAGGGGATGGGGTGGCGATCGCCCATCGCAGCGGCGCCACCTTGCGAGATTTGGAATTTATTCAATTTCATCCCACGGCTTTGATGCACCCTGGAGCCCCTCATTTTTTAATCAGCGAAGCGGTGCGCGGCGAAGGAGCCCATCTAGTGGACCATAACGGCTGTCGCTTTGCCTTTGACTATCATCCAAAAGGAGAGCTAGCCCCTCGCGATGTAGTTAGCCGCGCCGTTTTTAATCACCTGCGAAACTTCGCCCAGGCAGGAACACCCCAGGATTGCGTATGGCTGGATTTACGTCCCATTCCCCAGGAGCGCCTCCATTATCGCTTTCCCAATATTTTGGATTTTTGCCAAAAACACGGGCTTGACCCTGAAAATTCGCCTATTCCCGTTGCTCCCGCGGCCCATTACTGGATGGGGGGAATTGCCAGCGATCGCCACAATCAAACCTCCATTCCCGGTCTCTATGCCGTGGGAGAAACTGCCAGCACGGGAGTCCATGGTGCAAATCGTCTTGCCAGCAATTCTTTATTAGAGTGCATCGTTTTCGGTGCCCAGTTCCAACGCCTAACCCTGTCGCCCCGTTCAGCACCGGAAGCCATTACCCCACCCCAAACGCCACACATCCCACAGGAGCAGTGGACAGGGGATAAAAACATTCTCGAGGCGATCGCCCAGAAACTCCCCCAACAGGTGTGGGAGGGAGCTGGTATTTCCCGCAACGCCCAGACGCTGGACCAAACCCTAGCCCAAGTCAAAACCTGGCAAAACACCTTTGACGAGCTTCACCTAACCCAATACATATCCCAGCTACAGCGCCAGGGCGGGGCGATTGCGGCGGCGTCCTCCCTTGTGCGTCGCTGGAGTGATACCCGCAATTTACTGGCGATCGCCCGGCTAATTTTAACGAGCGCCCAAAACCGCACCGAGAGTCGCGGCGGGCACTATCGCGAAGACTATCCCGAATCGGACCACCAGTGGCAAACCCACACCTGGATTCAGGGGGATCACTGGTGGACCGCTCCCACGTCCGCATTTTCCACCATCCCTACCTGCTCAAACAACCGTTTTTAACTGATAGTTTTTAACTGGTAGTTTTTAGACCAACCGTTTAAAAACTGAGCGTTTTTCCTATAGTTTTTACCTAAAAATCAGTCCTATGGCTTGGTACAAAGATGCGGTCTTTTACGAAGTTTATTTGCCTAGTTTCCAAGACTCCAACGGTGATGGAATCGGAGATCTAGGAGGGGTTCGTCAGCGGCTTAATTACTTTCAAGAATTAGGCATTGATGCCCTTTGGATTACGCCGTTTTATGAATCGCCAGGGATCGACAATGGCTATGATATTAGCAACCATACGGCGATCGATTCTAAGTATGGAACCATGGCAGATTTTGAAGCGCTGGTGGAAGAAGCTAGCCAGCGAAATATCAAGATTGTGGTGGATATTATTTTAAATCACACCTCTGACGAGCATCCGTTTTTTATGGAATCGCGCCAGTCAAAGGATTCACCAAAGCGTGATTGGTACATTTGGAAAGACGCAAAAGCTGATGGTTCTCCTCCTAATAATTGGGAAGGATTTGAGAAATCAAGCTGGACCTGGGACGAGAAAACTCAACAGTATTACTATCATTTTCACTACCCCCAACAGCCAGATCTAAACTGGCGAAATCCAGACGTTGTAAAAGCAATGTTTGATATTTGCACATTCTGGGTGAACAAAGGGGTTGCAGGGTTACGCCTCGACGCCATTAATTTTCTCCTGGAAAATGAGACCTTTGAAGATAATCCTGAAGTGGATGAGCTGCCAGAATATATCCAAAACATCTACCAGTTTAAGCAGCTTCCTATTAACAATATTGATCACCCTGGCAACCATGGTTTATTGCAGCAACTGCGCACGGAAGTATCGCGGAATCAGCCAGTGGATCCGCTACTAATTGGTGAAGTTTGGGTGAAAGATGCAGACGCCCTAAGTAAGTTTTACGGAGACGACGATAACGAGTTACAACTGCCGTTTAATTTCCTATTAAGCTCCATTCAAAAGTTTGAAGCTGGCAGATTTTACGACTGCCTTCATAACAGCTATCAAGCCCTTGGCGATCGCCCCACAACGGTGGTGTTGAGCAACCACGATTTTCCCCGATCCACTACCCGGTATATTCCCGAAGCTTACAATTTAGCCGGGGCAAAACTATTAGCAACCCTGCTACTAACAGCCTATGGGGCACCGTTTTTATATTACGGGGAAGAGTTGGGGCTGCAGGATATGCCCCCAGAGACCCTGGAAGAAGTGCGCGATCCCAGGGGGCGGCTCCGTTGGCCCCACTATAAAGGGCGGGACGGTTGCCGCCGACCAATGCCTTGGGATAGCAGCCCCACCGGCGGATTTAGCCACGGCACACCCTGGTTGGGAACAGCCTCCGGCTACGCCTCTCTTGCCATTGAAGCCCAGCGCCAGGATTCCAATTCCGTGTGGAATTTCTACAAATCACTAATTGCTTACCGTAAGGCGTCTCCAGCTTTAACCCATGGCACCTGCAAGTTTGCACCGCGATCGCCCAAAGTGTTGGCTTATGAACGACAAGCAGAGGGCGATCGCCGTTGGGTTGTACTTAATTTCACAGAAGAAACAGTCAATTACGATCTCAATCAGTTGGCAGTTTTGTCATCTGAAAATGTTAGCAAACAGCCAATTATTGAGATTTCCAACTTAGGCGATCGCCGTCAAGAACAGTATCAAATCAACAAGAATAAACCTACATTGCTAGTCCTCAATCCATTCGAGTCAATTGTTATGAATGTGCGGTAAATAAAGCTTATAAACCTTCTTCGCTTCACGACTCCCGCAATTTCCCGATATTCAGGAAGCATCAGAAGCTCGAATACAGCTTAAATACTGTTGAAGAATCAAACACCGTGCCCTACGGTTCCTGTTTACGACTTCAGACGCTGAGTTGGGTTCGCTCAGCCTAGAAGTTTCCCATTATCGCACCTACAAAAGGTTTAGGGGGTCTACGTCTATTGTTAACTTAACGCTGGATGGGCAGTGATTATGGAGCGATCGCAACACATTTGGCGTTGAAGAATTAGGCGGCAATTTAAGCAAAACTTGCCAGCGAAAGCGCCTTGCCACTCGCATCACCTGTGCCGGTGCTGGTCCCAATACCTCCCAGCGATCGCCTTCCTGAGATTCGGATATTTCAGTTAGTGATTTAGCGATATTACTGGCACTCTTTTCAACGGCGTCAGGGTTTGGACTGCTAAATCTCAACAGAATCATTCGCCCCTTTGGCGGGTAGTTAAGTGCTTCCCGTTGGTTTAATTCTTCTGTTAAGAAATCAGCGTAGCGGTAGTTTTTAACTGCCTGAACTGCCGGATCGTCGGGGGTATACGTTTGTAAAATAACCTGACCAGAATAATCACCTCGCCCTGCCCGTCCCGACACCTGGGTTAAAGTTTGAACCGCCCGTTCTCCAGCTCGATAGTCAGAAAAATGCAATAAACCATCGGCCGACACGATTCCCACCAAGGTAACCTGGGGCAGATCAATCCCTTTTGCCAACATTTGAGTGCCCACTAAAACATCAGCTTCCCCCCTAGAGAATCGATCTATTAAATGTCGGTGGGCATTCTTTGTACGGGTGGTATCGCTGTCATATCTCAGCATTTTTAAGTGGGGTAGTTCTGCCTGAAGCGATCGCACCACCCGTTGAGTTCCACTGCCAAAATGCTTTAAATAAGGAGATCCGCAATCGGGACATTTTGGCGGATGAAGCTGACCATAATTACAGAAGTGGCAGCGCAGAATTTTCCTGGCGTCTTCGTGAACATGATGATAGGAAAGGGACACGTCACAGTGGGGGCATTCTAATACTTTGCCGCAGCTTCTACAGGAGACAAAGGTGCTATGACCGCGACGATGAATAAACAAGATTCCCTGTTGATTATCACGCTTTAAATTTTCGAGAGCCTCCAAAAGCTGTCGGCTAAAAATTGACCGGTGACCGTCTTTCAATTCCTCCCGCATATCCACCACAGAAATCGGTGGCAGCGGTTGATTATTAATGCGATTTGGGAGGCTTAAATAATACCTTTTTGAAATATTTTCATCTAGTTCTTTGGGCAAATTATGTTTAACCCAAGTTTCTAACGCTGGCGTAGCTGAACCTAAGATCAAGGGACATTGATCCAACTGCGATCGCCACTCAGCCAAGGTTCTAGCGTGATAGCAAGGTGAAGGCTGATCCTGCTTAAAACTACTGTCATGTTCCTCGTCTAGGATGATCATTCCCAAGTTTTTCAAAGGGGAAAAAACTGCTGATCGAGTGCCAATAATAACTTGCGGTTTATCCTGCAACATCTGACGCCAAGTGTCGTACCGTTCTCCATCAGACAAGCCGCTGTGATACACACACACGCGATCACCAAAGCGCGAACGAAAGCGGTCCACTAACTGAGGCGTCAATCCTATTTCTGGCACCAGCACTAGCGCCGACTTTCCTAACAGCAATAACGGCGCAATTCCCTGCAAATAAACCTCAGTTTTTCCTGACCCTGTCACCCCGTGAAGCAAAGCCGTTTCCCCAGGCTTCATTGCTCGGATTACTGCTAACGCCTTCTCCTGGTCCACCGTTAACGCCTTTGGGAGATCGCGCCCCCGATCCTGCCCGCGCTCCGTTCGCAGCAACTCCCGATCCTCGATCGCCACATATCCCTTTTTCTCCAGCGATCGCACCGTACCGTTACTGGTTCGCGCCAACTCCACCAAGGATTGCAGCCATAAATCCCCACCTCGCCGCTGCAAAACCCCTAAAATTTCCCGCTGTCGAAGGGTCAAATCATCGGCGCGTAAACTGTCACTAATTAGGGTAACCGCCTGTTTTCGCTTAGCCTTAACGGTTTTGGGCGCAGCCAAATATCCCTCAGCAACGTTTTTTTGTAATAGGTCTTTTAAACCGCAATCTGCACCGGGAAAACGCTGGGATAAGTAGCGGAAAGAATAGGATTTATTTGGTGAATTACTTTCCCACCATTCAAGGAGCTTAATGGCGGATGAAGTGAGTGGAGTTTCTTCTTTAGGGCGATCACCCTGCTTTTTTAGCTTTATCCTCCGTTGCCCCTTTGACAACAGTTTTGGGGGCAGAGCCGTCTTTACTACCGCAATTAAAGAAGAACAGTAATAGTCTGCTATTTTTTCTAAAAATAGCCAGTAATTTTTTGGAAATAGCCCTGAGCAAACCACACTTTCAATAGGCTTAGTCTCAAAATTTTCCCTTTCATTTAAGTCATCACTTTCTGAAAAGCTCTTAGCACTAACACTTTTGGCACTAACACTCTTGGCACTAACACTCTTGGCACCAGCACTCTTGGCACTTTGGCACTTTTGATTTGTGCGCTTACGAATCGCGATCGCCCCCACCTGTTGATATCCAAAAGGAACCGACAAGATATCCCCTGCTGTTACTGTCCACCCTGCTGGAATTTCGTAGGTGTAGAGTCCCTGCGCTCCAGGGCAATCCACTAGAGCCTCTACCAATTCTAATTCTTGCTTTTCTAATCTTTGCTTCATCTATCACGAAAAACGATACAGAATCAGTTTACGAAGCGATTACTTCTGAGGTTAAAGCGTCCCAAAAATTCAGCAGTGTGCGACAGTGAAAATCTCCCATGGGACGAGTTTCATGAATCGTCTCAGACCATGCTTTTCCCTATCAGTTTACGAAGCGATTACTTCTGAGGTTAAAGCGTCCCAAAAATTCAGCAGTGTGCGACAGTGAAAATCTCCCATGGGACGAGTTTCATGAATCGTCTCAGACCATGCTTTTCCCTGTTTTAGTTCTTCTGGCGAGACCAACTTTAAATCCATACCTTCTCCCAAAACCAAGTCAGAGATAGGCACATCTAAAACTCCACAGAATAAGTGAACAATCACGTTCTTCCTAGGGTCTACGTCGTCACTTTTTTTCTGAACAGTTTTAAAGGACTTTAAGTTAGGAATATCCCGCCCAATCTCTTCCTTTAGCTCTCGATGAACACAAACTTCAGCGGTCTCTCCTGGGTCAAGGTGTCCCCCAAACAATCCCCAGTGTCCTGGATAGAGGATGCTAGGAATATCATCACGAAGCTGCATTAAAAAAAGTGGTGTCTCCGAATTTAGTTCTATATTTTCTGGATAGAGTATTGCCAGAGAAACTTCAACGGGACTTTCCACATTTGAATCTAAATCTAAATCAGGGAAATGTTGCATTTTATTTTTCTAGTCCCCAAAAACACAGCTCTAAACGGGTGATTTCAAACACCAGTAATTTTAAACATTATTAATAGCGGAGCCTGCCATGGCTAACGGACACTTAAACAGGTGGCGATCGCCAAAACAGATATTGCGCCGTCGCAAACGTTTTCAACCTCTTCAGCTTAACCAAGGTTTAGATATTATTGTGCGTCGAATATTAATTCACGCCATTAGTTTCTATCAGCGACGCATCTCTCCTCACAAAAAGTTTTCCTGCGCCTACCGAGTCCTTTACAACAGCCATTCTTGCTCCCAAGGCGCCAAAGAAATCTTGAAAAATTATTCTTTATTTGAAGCCTTACCTCGAATTCAAAAACAATTTCACCAATGTCGTCAAGCGGTAAGAATTATTCGCGATCGCCGCATTCATTCGCCTCGCTGTTCTCACGTTGCGACGTCAAAAATTGCGACGCCGGAAAATATCTTATTTCCAACATTAGGAGAAAGCGTCTTTTCAACTCGCAGAGGCGATCCTGGGTATATCAGCAGTCCAGAAGAAGAGAGTGAGCGTTCCCGGCGCGATCGTCGCAGACGCAATGATAGCGCTGGGTCCCAGCCTTACAACAGCTGGTGCGACTGTAATGTGTGCTATTGTGCCGACTTTGACGTTCAACCAAACAATAATGAATGCTGTTGTGACGGACCGGGGGACTGTGGGGATTCCTGTTTTGGGTGCGATGGCTGTGATTTTTGTGTCGCTGATTGTGCTTAGGGCATGTCACTGATTAGGGCATATCATCAATTAAATATTAGAGAAATTCGGCGTTGCAGGATTAGGAGAGGAAGTCAGGATGGCGGAGTGGTAGTGG
>CALGDE010000035.1 GCA_937883785.1 uncultured cyanobacterium | reverse complement strand
ATTGGTGGCCTGCATAACTCTCAATTTGGGGTTGAAAAAGCGGATTTCGTATCAGAAGCTTGGCACAGTGGGGAGTTCACGCCCTTTCAAAACAAAGCATACTAAAGGCTGAGATCCTGTCGGTTAATGGCTTTGAGATTTAAATGACGACAGTCCCTAAGCAGAGTGACGTTCATTTCCCTTAAGGGGAATAGCACTGGTCAAGACTCTGCCAGAACGTGCCTGCAATTTCCCCTAAGACCGCGTTAGTAGCTGGCAAGCCCTTAAAAAATCAAGGATCGAAAACTCAAAGTTTAGACATTTAAGATTTGAAAACTTAAAAAACAACGGAATTTCGCCGCGTTTACAATGGTGGGACGGCAATTTTAAGTTCAGGAGTTTCAAGAAATGGATATTCTTTCCCTTGGCTGGGTCGGTTTGCTAACGGTATTTTCGTTCTCCCTCGGCATGGTGGTTTGGGCAAGAAACGGTCTTTAAATGACCCCTACAGAAAGCTTTTCAAGGAAAATTCCAAGTCAAAAAGCTTTCAAAGCCAAAATTAAAGTTGAAAGATTTTAGAAATAAGATTTAGTAACTAGCTTCTGCGGGCGTCACTGTACGCCCGTTTGTGTTATCTGGCAATGCACGCTTTCGCCCTGCGCCTCTCGTAGCCACTCATCGTTCGCCCCAGGCATCTGAAAACTAAGACATCTAAAAAGTGGGGTCTGCGCCCTGAGCGGAGTCACCAGCTTACAATCGGTCTGATCGAAGGATTAACGGCAACACGGGCAGTGATCCGTTAGTGATGCCAGGGCTGACCTCCCTGGAAACGTTACCCAAATTCACGAAGAACCTTTATTCTTTATTTAGCGCTGAGCTGACTTTAAAAGAAGCTTACTGAATAAATCTTACTGAATAAATACAGAGGGAAAAACGACCGTGACTGAAGCCACGACCATAACCCAATCTTTATTGCCGATTTTGGCCGGTGTGGCTGCACTTCTGCTGGTGGTTGTCACAGGGGGAGTTGTTTATCTGACAGCATCAGAATGGCGCGATCGCCGTAGACAAGATCGCGATAAAAAAGGCGAAACCTAACTGCGATTTTCCTGGTTAATCTCCCTAAGTCTGTGCAAGCCAGGCAAAAGCGTGTTGCCAAAGTCACTACCAGGATTCACTCTTCACTATCCAGCCATAATCCCCTATTTTTCCTCAGGATCTTCAGGGGGAGTAAATCGATAACCCACACCACGTACCGTTTGAATCATACGTGCATGGTGTGAAGACGTTCCTAACTTGCGGCGAATTTGCCCAATATGAACATCCACCACACGCGGGTCTCCCACATAATCGTATTCCCAAACTCGCTGTAACAGTGCTTGCCGGCTCCACACCTTACCCGCATTTCGGGCTAAAAAATACAACAAATTGAATTCCAGCGCCGTCAAGCTAACGCTATCCTCGTTAAGCAAAATTTCTCGACGTTCTGGGTCAACGACAAGCCCGCCATAGCTCAAGGTTTCTTGTTCCGGCTCCTTGACGGGTGCACTGCGGCGACGATTCAAGATTGCCCCCACTCGAAAACCCAATTCTATTAGGCTAAAAGGCTTGGTAATCCAATCATCGGCCCCTTGGGAAAAGCCTTTAATTTTGTCTGACTCATCAGCCAAACTAGTAAGCATTAAAACGTAAACGTCCGTTTTGGCTCGCATTTTGAGACATAAATCATAACCGGTTGTATCCGGTAAATTAATGTCTAAAATAACCAAATCTGGTTGAAACTCTTCAAAAAGCGATAGGGCAGTTTTTCCATCGCCCGCTGACTCTAATAAATAGTCTTTCTTGCTGAGAAAGCGATGGATTAGGTTCCGAATAGCTGGATCATCATCAACGACCAAAAGTTTCGCCGGAGTCTCGGTCATCGTTAATACCGCCAGGTGATACCGCCAGAGTCAAAGATACGGGGGAGCAAAAGCTACCTAATCAGAAGAGCCAGTGGGCGCTGTGCCACTGATTCCGTCGGTCGCAATAGTTTACGAGCCACTTTGCTGCCAATTGGAGCCGCTCATTAATCGGAGCCGTTCGTTAATCTAAGTTGTGATCGCCACTAAGATAGCCTAACGCTTTCAACTTTACTCTCCAAACCACAAAGAACAGGCAACTACTCGCAATATCTTAGCAAACCCTACTTCCCAAGCCTATACAGACAGCGGTCCACGTATTTTGTGGATATGCTACATTGGCATTTACGTAAGTCCGTAATTTCCGGCAATTTAAGCTCTTTTTTAATTTGTATAAAACCAGCCTTGATAACTTAGTAATTGCACTGTGTTAGCAGCATTACTTTTAAGATTGGTTACTGGATTTGGCTAAATTAATTCGAGCAGTAACAAGGTGGATCGCCTTGCATTTTCCCAGTTATCCTTAATTATCTCGATTTTTTTTGCGACTGTCCCCCCATGAGCAATCCGAATCCATACGAACAGCTTGGTGTTACGGAAGACGCTTCTTTTGATGAAATTCAGGCGGCTCGCAGCCGTTTGCTTGAAAATTTAGACGATGGTAATCAGTCTGAAGCGGTAGAAATGGCCTATGACGCCGTGTTGATGGACCGACTGCGGTTGCGTCAAGAGGGACGAATTAAGGTGCCAGAGCGGATTCGCTTTCCTGAGCGCTCAACGCCGAAGCCTGTGGCTGAGCCCCCATCTCAACCGTCGGTGCAGTTGCCGGATTGGTTGCGCGACACTTTGGATTCGCCGGAGCGTGATGATCTGTTGTGGCCATCGGTGGTTTTCTCCGTAGGCACAATTATCAGCCTGGCTTTGCCTCCCCAGCAAGAGTCCACTTTGCAGCTTCTACTTGCCTTAGGGGTAGGTAGCTGTTTCTACTTTTTGAACCGCAAGGAGAAGAAGTTCGGGCGTTCGGCGGCAATTACGGTGATTGCCTTTGTGGCATCGTTGGCGGTGGGTGCGGCTTTAGGCAGCATGGCGGCACTATCGGAGTTTGTCAGCGCGGCTCAGATTACGGCGGTGGTTACGTTCATTGGGCTTTGGGCAACCTCTTGCTTTGTACGCTAGGAGTTGTGCATTGAGAAATTTGGCCTCGATGAGTTTAAGCTGATGCAAGTTTTTGGCGCAGCATAATGCGATCGCTAAATCTTGAATTCTTTGCATACCGCCGTCCCTTTAGTACACCGCTGCGAACCGCTCATGGGTTATGGAGTGAGCGGGCGGGATTGATCGTGAAAATCACCGAAGGTAATCGCACAGGATGGGGAGAGGTTGCCCCTCTTCCTTGGTTCGGCACGGAATCGTTTGATAAGGCGATGGAGTGTTTGGCGGCATTAACTGGGGTGATCGCCGTTGAAGATTTGTGGGATGTCAGTGAGCGCTATCCCTGTTGTCAATTTGCAATTGGTTCAGCACTTTGGATGCTGGAGGATGCGGAGGTGCAAAATCGGGTAATAGATCTTGATGCCTCTAATGTTCTGCCAGGGTTTTCAGCCGCTAATTTAAGTGCCCAGCGAGTGGCGGGGTTGATGCCTGCGGGGGCGGGGGCGCTGGATAAATGGCAGGGGTTGTACGACCAGGGGCATCGCACGTTGAAATGGAAGGTTACGGGTGATCTTCAGGAGCTGGATATTTTTGAGCAGCTACTGGAGTCGCTTCCGGACGGTGTGGCTTTACGGCTAGATGCTAATGGCGGGCTGTCACGATCCCAGGCGGAAGATTGGTTGGCACGGTGTGACCGGTTGCCGCCGGGGTGGGTTGAGTATTTTGAACAGCCGTTGCCGCCGGAAGATTTTGACGGATTGCAAAGGCTGCGGGAGACGTTCTCCACGATGCTTGCCCTGGATGAATCGGTGGCTACGGTGGGACAGTTGCAAAGGGTGGCAGCGAAGGGGTGGGATGGCGCAGTGGTGGTTAAGCCAGCGATCGCGGGTTATCCCCAATATTTTTTTTCGGGGCATTTAGGGCACTTAGGGGGTTTACGGATCGCGACCCCCGACAATTCGAGAGAGCCCGCAGCACAACAGCCGTGGCTGGAGAAATTTTCGGGCGTGGTGTTTTCATCAGTATTTGAGACGCCAATTGGGCAGTGGGGGGCATTAAAGTTGGCGGCGATGTTGGGGTTGCAGGATCGTGCTTTAGGATTTGGCACCGATGCCTGGTTGGCTCCGGTGACAGAGGTGAAGCTAAAAAAGGTGGTGCGGTAGATGGAGGACGCAAGTTTTTTACAACATCTTTCTAGGCAAAATTTTTCTCCGCAAGATCTTTCGCCGGATTTTTTATGGGATTTGCTGGGACGATCTCCCCAACTACGGGGACTCAATATTGGCGACGATGATTGGGATGTTCTGAAGCAGATAGGCGATTCTTGGCAATTTTCTGACGTTAAAACACCGCCGCGAGTTTTATTGCTGACCAATGAGCCAGGGGAATTTGTGCGGGGTTTGATGTTGGCGAATCGGTTGGCGCAGCGATCGCCCCTATGGCTATTTCTCGGCAATCCCCATTGGGCCATCGCCGAGGAACGGCAGGTGATCGAACAGGTTCAGCCCCACCAAATCTGGAGTGATCGCCACAATCCTTGGCGCAACGAAGTGGTTTGCCGAAATTGCGACACCGTCAACGGCGGCGAATTTTTACAGGATCATCGATCGTATATTGGCATCGGCACCGGCGGCAGCAGCGGCCACATTCGCTTTGCCATGCACACCTGGGAAAGCCTGGGCAGCGCTGTGGATGGATTTCGCAATTATTTCGACGATGTGCTGGATCGGGGTCGCGTTCACAGTTTTTGCACCTTGCCTCTATTTCACGTTAGTGGGCTGATGCAGTTGCTGCGGTGTGTGTGGTCCGGCGGTGTTTTTCAATGGGGGCGGCTGCCGAAACCCTCGACGCAGACCTTTCCCTCGCTAGCTTGGCAAACTGCCGATGATTTTACGCCTCCTGGGTCCCCTGAATCCCCTTCCTCTGGGTTTATTTCGCTGGTGCCCACCCAGCTGGCTCGGCTGCTGGATCATGAGCGGGCAATTGCCTGGCTGGGGCAATTTCGAGTGATTTTGCTGGGGGGGGCGCCCCCTTGGACTGGGCTGCTGGAGCGATCGCGTCAAATGCAGTTACCCATCGCCCCCACCTACGGCATGACCGAAACCGGGGCTCAAGTGGCCACCCTAAAGCCGACAGATTTTCTGGACGGTAAAACCGGCGTCGGCAAAATCTTGCCCCATCTTGCGCTGGAAATTGCCGATACAGGCTCGATTGTGGTGCGAGGTCCATCGTTGGCGGCGGGCTATTGGCAGGGAGAGGTGATTGCCCCAGCGTTAACCACCGGGGATTTGGGCACCTGCGATGACCACGGCTATTTATCCATTTTGGGGCGCCAGGACGATGTAATTATTACCGGTGGCGAAAACGTGATGCCTCAGGAGGTGGAGGCGGCGATTTTAGCGACGGGAGTGGCGACGGACGTGTGTGTGGTGGGTGTGCCAGATCAGGAATGGGGGCAGCGCGTGGCAGCGGCTTGGGTGCCAGGGGCTCAGGAAACAATTCCCACGCTGCCCCAGTGGCGGGAATTATTGAATCGTCACCTAAGCCGCTACAAACACCCAAAGTGGTGGAGCAAAGTGGATCACATTCCTCGAAACAGCCGCGGCAAAGTTAATCGAGGGGCGATCGCTCAGTTTTTCCTATCACAAACTCAGGACGGCCAGTAACGCCGCAGCCACTGTTCCACCCGGTCCACCGACGATCGCGGCGAAAGGCGAGGCAGGGGAATCGCGCCGGAAGCCACCGGTTCGTCATCATTGGCTAGGGACTTGGACGATAGAAACGCCACCGGAATTTCGTACTGATATTGCTGAAACCAATCGTCGCGGGTGGTGATATCTCGCAAAACCACGGAGAACCCCAAACCGCCAGCCTGCTCCTGCACCGCCGATAGCTTACTTGCCAGACCTTCGCACAAATGACATCCGGGCTTGGTATAGAGAATAATTTCCACAGCGCTGTTATGTTTTTATGCCCTATTTTATTGGCTTAAACGCATATCCATCGCCGCCTACACCTACCCAGGCAACGCGTAGGCGATGCTGCCGCCCTTCACCGCCCCAGAAGATCCCATTGCCAATACTTAAGTAAACATTTACTCTGAAAAGCCTATTTTGGAGAATTGCCGTGGCGATCATATTAATCTTTATTAAAGAAAGATAAAGAACAAAAATAAAGAAAAAATTACGATACGTCTATTACCTTGGAAATTCTGCGATTCTAATTGCAAGGTTAATTGAGGTCAGCTGAGATAAAGACCTTAAATTTAAAACATGTTTATAAATTTTGCGGGCAGATTCCTTACCACGTAAGGGCTGCCCGTTTTAAATGGCGCGAGTTTTTTGCCGGTGCGCAACCGTGTTTGCCAAAAGTTGACAAATAGAAAATGATGTCGGAGCGGACAGGGCGTTACTTGTAGGCGTTATTTACAAAGCTGAGTGGCCACTGTTTTTAGCAGACTTTTTTCCCGAACCAAGCATCAAGGTGGTTTGATAAGCCATCGCCGCTTTGAACCTGGTGAGGATAGGACAAATGGGGGCGCTGCAAAATTAATAGACGGGTTTGCAGGGCGATCGCTGCCGCAATTTTCTCCGGCAGCCCTCCCGCGGATCCCGACGCCTTGGTCAACACCGTATTAATGCCCAAAGATTGCCACTGATCTTTTTCCGCCGCCACACTAACGGGCGGGCGTTGGAGTATCAGACGATTCCGAGGAAAACCCAGGGCGATCGCCGACTCCTGAGAACTGGGCAGCACCCGAGCCCACCATTGTGCGCGATGCAAAATCGGCACCACCTGTTGAAGGCTTTTTAGCCCCGTGGTGAGCAAAATTCGGGGCTGGATTCGAGATAATGCCTCTGCAAAGAGTCTGTCCCAGGTGGAGACGGCCACGATATTGGGGTGAGTTTCCACAATGGGAGCAAGGTCAACGGCGGGGCGTTCGTAGCGTAGATAGGGCAAGGGAATGGCGATCGCCAGGGACGAAATTTCCACCGCAAAAGGATGGGATCCATCAACAATATGGGTAATGTGATGTTCCCTGAGCCAATGGGGGAGAGCGTCAGCGGTTAGCGGTCCTGCGTGGATTTCACCGGGAAGATTTTTGTATAGGCGCTGGGCTCGGGGACTGACCACGGTGGCAATCCACGGAATATGGCGATCGCTCAAAATCTGCGCCACCGTCCGACTATCGCTGGTGCCGCCAATGAGCCAAACTTTGACCGAGGATGTCATCTACGAGGGAGGTCACCGTACCGGCTGGCGGCGGCGGAAAATATGTCCGTGGGTGGCGCTGTAAAGGTGCGATCTTGCCTCAGGCTGGGTGTCGAGGGCCCTTAGGGCAGGGCTAATTAAGTACAGCACCGTGCGATTCAGCTGGGCGTTGCGGGTCATTTCTGCCATGGATCGCAACTCTCCCAAATAAATCTCCTCATCGTCCCACCCCAGGCGGTAACAGAGGGCAACGGGGGTGTCGCTGGAATAGTGCTCCAAAAGCTGGGCTTGGGCGCGATCGCTGTGGTGGGCGCTGAGATATAGACACAGGCTGGCTTGGTGGGCAGCAAGGCTGGCCAGATTTTCCGCCGTGGGCACCGATGATGCAGCGCCGCTGGTGCGGGTCAAAATTATGGTTTGCACCAGATTGGGAACCGTTAGCTCCACCTTAAGGCGGGCGGCGGCAAGCTGAAACGCACTGACCCCCGGCACAATTTCAAAGGGCAATTCTTGGCGCACCAGCTGGGCAACTAGCTCATGGGTGGCGCCGTACAAACTAGGGTCGCCGTCTTGCAGGCGCACCACGCTTTTTCCAGCTTTGGCACGATCGCAAATTATCCCCACCCATTCTTCTAGGGTGAGCGATCGCGTATCCACCCGTTCTACTCCTAGTGGACAGTGGGTTAGCAACGTTTCTGGCACTAGCGACCCGGCATAAACCACCACATCCGCTTCGCGCAAATATTGCTGTCCCCGCACCGTAATCAAATCTGGCTGACCAGGTCCCGCCCCCACAATGGCAATCTTAGGGGCAGTCTCTGGAGCCCTGTTGGCAGAAGGCGTAGACATAGGCATTGAGAGGCATTAATGAAAATGGTGAAAAATGCTGATCCAAGACTCAGGAAGCCGGCCAGGGATTCATCCTAAGGGGCTTGGTATTTCCCTATGCCTGGTGAGCGTTGAAAATTTAAGGACGGTAACTGGTCCTAATATTTCGGGTTAATACTTCTAACTTCCAGGTAAGTTGATGGGGGCTGCCATAGTTATTCGCCCTCAATTTAGGACAGTTCGCATTCGACTCCGCCCAGCGACCAGATCCTACGTTTCCAATGTCCTGGTTAAACTGCGAGCCACAGTATCAGCCAAACTTTAGAACCAATCGCCGCAAAAAGTGCTCGGGGCTGTCATTATTTAAGTCTCAAAATCTTGAGCTGTAGGGGTTTCAGCCCCTAGCGCTTGTTGCTTTAAAAGAGTGTGTATTCTCCACGACGTCACGCTTCTGGTGCTCAATTGATGACACGTCCTAATCAGCAAGTGACATTTTTTGCGTTCGAAAGCGTGTGCTCTCGTGGCATAAAGCTTGTGAACTTAGCGCTACCCATAGCCACTCATTAAGTGCGAACTTGGCGCGTTGACGGAATCCACTGAGCGATTCCCTGTCCTGCCAACAATGCCACCAATCCAAAACCAGTACCCAATAGCAGCACCGTTAACTCAGCGCTGCTACCCAAAGCGATCGCAGGATAAAGCTGAGTTACGACCAATGCCGCGATCGCCGACGCCGCCGACATACCGGCGCTAAGCTGCACCGCCAGCGGCGAAAATTTCGTTAGGGTCAACCGATCAGAAATATAGGCGAGGAACGGCCACAGCACCGCTGCGCCGTAAACCGCATAAAACGCCACCATCAAGCCGATAATCGAGCCCCCTTTAAACGCCAGCGTTAGGGCTAACCCGGCATTAAATACTCGAATCACCTCTCGACTAACAATCTGTCGCGTGCCCTCGCCCACCAGTGCTTTGGGCAAAGATTCCACCGTCAGTTGAGTTTGAACCCGCAGCACGGCACTCCCTGCCCCCAATGCCGGCATTAGCAATGTGCCCACCAGCAAAATGCCCAAGGGCTTATCTACGCCACCCCCCAGCCAGCCCAGCACAAAGGGAATAATTTCCCGCGCTGCAATGTCCTCAGGCAAAATTCCCGACTGTTGGGCCGCCACCACCGCCGCCGACGGCACAAATGCCAGCGCCAAAACCACCACCGCTGCGATCAGGCAGCCCCAGGATACGGAGTTAGGCGATCGCCCCTGCACCACAAATTGCTGGGCTTTCATATCAATGGGCACGGTAATTAATGCGGTCAGAAAAATCCCTAAGGCCTCGCCCCACGGCACCGACGTGGCTAAGGTTTTCGGAAAAGTAACCGGAGCGCTAACGTAGTCTCCGACGCCATCTAGCTGCACCAAAGCACTCACCAAAGCCAGCAAACTGACCAGCAATAGCCCTCGCACCACCCAGCTCAACCGCTGGAATGGCAGCAAGGATAATCCCCCCAACACCACCGTTAACCCCACAGTGGCCCAAAAACTTGGCAGCCCCAGCGCGGAGACGATCGCTGCACCTGCTGCCACCTGGGCCGCCATCACTCCAGCGAAGGATAGCCAAGACATCGCCGACGATAGCTGCTGTAGAAACTTTCCATAGCGCTGCCCTAGCAACGTCCAAAGCTGGGCTACATCATGCCAATAAATTCGCGCCACGGGCAGCAGCAAAATGGTTCCCACCGCCAGCGCCACGGGATATAAACTGCCTGCCATGCCCCAGGTTGCACTGCTCTCTGCCGTACCCAGCAAAAAGCCCATACCGTAGTGTCCCGACACCACCAGCGCCGCCACGGAAAAGCTACCCAGTTGCCGACATTGCTGGACCGCACCTGGATCGCTTTTCGTAATATTTTCGGCAATTTTATCTGCCACTTCCGCCGACATCGTTACAGCGGCATCAGCGGCAGCTCCATCACCAGCTTCAGCATTCTTAGCCCTAGACAACACGGCCCATCGTCCCCGCAGAATGAGTGATGTTTTAACGAACAACATTTAGGTCACTCTTACTGGCGCAATATTTACGTCAACAAAATAACCATTGAGCAATGTTACAAGTCTAGTTGAATCTTTGCTGTATCGCCCTTGGCTTTTGCTCGCCTATTTTTGCGCTTGTGTTTCTACGCTTCAACCCTACGCTTGAACCCTGCGCCTAAGTTTTTTTCGGCTGCACCACAGCAGTGGGTTAATCCGCCCCTAGGATACTGACCAGCAGGGCTTTTTGACCGTGCAGGCGATTTTCTGCTTGGTCCCAAATGCGCGATCGCCCCCCTTCCATGGTTTCATCGGTAATCTCCTTGCCCCGGTAAGCGGGCAAACAATGAAGCACGATCGCCTCGGAATCTGCCTTAGTCAATAGCCTATCGTTTAGCTGATAAGGCTGAAAAATCGGATCCCGCTCGTCTGCCAAATCTTCCTGCCCCATGCTGGCCCACACGTCCGTATACAAAGCGTGGGCTCCAGACACTGCCGCCAAAGGATCATGGGTTACCGTCACCTCCGTGGCAGTCCCCGCAATGGCTTTCGCTTTTTCCAGCACCGTCGCATCAGGCTCATATCCTTCCGGCACCACCACCCGCACATTAATCCCTGCCAGGGCACAGCCCAGCATCAGGGAA
Source organism: uncultured cyanobacterium (assembly GCA_937883785.1). Classification (GTDB taxonomy): domain Bacteria; phylum Cyanobacteriota; class Cyanobacteriia; order CACIAM-69d; family CACIAM-69d; genus CALGDE01. The sequence goes on along the minus strand of CALGDE010000035.1, from coordinate 12,627 downwards.
TGAGCCACATTATTACCATCCCCAAAATAGGTCAAAGTCAGGTCCGAGCGATCGCCAAAATTTTCCCGCACCGTTAAAACATCGGCGATCGCCTGGCAGGGATGGTACAAATCGCTTAGGGCATTAATCACCGGAATCCCCGATAAATCGCGAAACTGCTCCAGATCCCCCTGGTCAAAGGTACGAATCGCCATCACGTCCATGTAGCGCCCCAACACCCGCGCCGTATCCTGCAAAGGCTCACCCCGACTTACCTGGGTCACATTAGGATTCAAATCGATCACCTGTCCCCCCAACTGGTACATCGCCACGGTAAAGCTAACCCGCGTGCGCGTCGATGCCTTCTGGAATAACAGCCCTAAAACCTTATTGCAGCGAGGTTTTACCGTTCCAGCTTTAAGCTTGCTCGCCAGATCCAAAAGCCCTTGAAACTCCTCCGCAGAAACATCCAGCAAGCTTAATAAGCTGCGTTCCTTCAGTGCCGACAAAAGACCGTCCATCAATAACCCCCAAAAGCCTATAGCCGTTTTCCCAGCAATCATTCGGGAAAAAAACATACTACACAAATTTGCGTTTGAAAGACCGTGGTCCCAGGGCTTATGTTCCTTTAAGAACCATTGCTTTGGGCACAAGTGCTTAGGGTCCGTCATCATTTGAATCTCAAAGCCATTAACCACAAGGGTTTCAGCCCCTAATATGCTTTGTTTTGCTTAGGGCGTGGACTCCCCACTGTGTAAGGCTTTTGGCACTTAACTAATGACACGCCCTAAGCAAAAGGTCTTGAAAGTCTTGAAAGTTTCATGAAAGTCTCCAAAAAACAATTCCCCCTGCGAAAGGGGGAATATTGATGCGCCCACGGAAATTGTGGACATATGCCTAAAGACTGAAGAATTCTAACTTAACCTTTTCGCTAACTTAGGCGTTTCTTCTGAATCAGACAGTAGTTAGTAGTTATTCGGAAGGTAACTGACCTGAGAGCTATTTATTCAGCGAAACCAGGCTCAACTTGGGGTTGCACCTGCTGATAGTTGGATGGGTCGTATAGGTAGCGAATGATTTCCTGTTCAAGGCGGTTAATTAGATGCACCTCGAGCACTTCTGAGTATCGGAGGGAGGCTAAGTAGCCATCTAGGTAAAGACGAATGTCGTCAAAACGGTAGCCACGGTGCCATAGTTCGGCTATGCCGTCGGCGAGTTTTTGGAAATGTCTAATAGCTTTCGGATCTTGAAGCATAGTGTCCCAATAACAACCTCAGCTCAATAACACTACATTCACAGTCTCCACCTTGCTGCCTGCAAAACCAGTATTTTTTAACCAGAGTTTGGAGTCAGTGCTGCCGAACAACGCTTGGTGAGCGGTCGCCGGCTGGACGGTGCCAGTGAACATTCCCCATGGTAGCGTCACGGGGCAAAGAATACCGCCAGCAAAAGCTTAAGGAAGTATTGCCAAGCCGAGAGTGACCACCACATGCAGTATTGCAATGATTCTGAATAAATTAAGGATCAAAAAGAACCATTAACTCGACTTTAATATTCACTCCGATTTTGCCCAAATTTTCCCGATGGTCAGAGCAATACAAGGTGTTTGTGAGCAGTTCGATAAAAGTCAGTTCGATAAAAATCAGTTTTATAAAAGAACAGGACAAGCTTAGTCGCGTAGTAAAGCGGAATCCCCACTATTAGCTTTGCTAACCCTTCGTAAACGATGACCCTCAGGATTTGGCGGTTCTACTTATTCAAGAGTCGATCATAGGATCCTTCTGGTGCCGCCCAACAAGGCTGACTGTGGAAGTTTATTCCCTGAGCTGCCTTTGGGCTAATGGGGTAAATATTATTGGCGGAATTATTGGCGGAAAAAATCGGTGGATCCCGGTAATTAATGAAACATCCAGGATTTTAAAGCGCTACTGTGTAGTAAGGGGTATGACCACTTAATGAACCCCAAGGGTGTGTCGAACGCTTTGACGAAATTGAACCGCGTAATGGAGGCGGCGTTTTTAACGTTCCTTTAACTACGGGTCAGTCGGAGATGTCGCTAATTTCCCTTCTTCCCCTATGTCCAATTTTCCTGAAAATCGCCCCGCGTCCCTGTCTCGGTTTGCCGTTGCCAGCGATCCGAACCTTCCCACAGAGGACGCTAGCGAGGTCGACCTTTCTAGTGCGCCACCGGAAGCCCCCCTTGGAGACCCTATCCCCACATCGCCAGTTGCTGCTGAGACACAGGAAATAAATCCACAGGGAGCAGAAGAGGACACCCCCACAAAGGAGACGCAGCCTGGAGATTTGCTGCCATCTTTGAAGGGGACGCGGATTTTAGTGTATTCCTTACCTTTTCGTTCCCAGCGATCGCCCGATAAAGACTGGGTTCCCAACCCTGGACTAGCGCCATCGGAAAATAGCGCCCAGATGATTAGGCAATTTAAGCGCTGGGGCTACGAGATTGACTGGGTGACCCAGCAGCAGAAATGCCTAGAACAATGTGACAAAAGACTCCCTAGCGCCCTGATTTTAATTTCCAGCATTTTGACGCCGGACCTGTTGGAAACCTGTCAAACCCTGGTACCTCATCTGGGAGACGCAGGACCGCCGCTAATTGTCCTGGCCCCGTTTCGGTCGGCGCCCCACCTGCTCAACCCCATTTTGGGCATGGGCATTGCGGAATATTTGCCCTATCCCATGGAGGCAGACCTGCTGGTGCAGCGGGTAGACCGTTTAATTCATCTGTACCAGTCCACCATTGAAATGCGTCAACAGTACAGTCGAGAACGGCAGTTGATTGACCGATTGATTGAAACTAATGCCCTATTGGCTCGCACCCAAGAAAAGATTCAAAGCTTGAGCAGCAGTGATCAGCTGACCCAGTTGCCTAATCGGTCGGGATTAGAACAGCGTTTACGCCACGAGTGGCGGCGACTGGCGCGGGATTATGAAACCCTGAGCATTATCACCATTAGCCTGGACGATTTTGCCCAGTTTTTCACCCTCTATGGAGCCACCGCCAGCGATGAGTACCTCAGGGCCGTAGCCGATACCCTTCAGCGGGGGCTACACCGTCCAGCGGATTTTTTGGCTCGCACCAGTGGTGATACGTTTTCCGTGATTTTGCCGGGTACTAATCATAAGGGGGCAATGCATGTGGCGGAGCGATTGGTGCAGGCGGTGCGGACCCTAAATATGCCAGCATCTCCCCACGGCACTCCCTTTAATCTGGCGGATGACAGTAATTTCAATACGTTCTCTGGTTGTAGTGTTAACGTTTGCGCCGGGGTAACCACTCGCATTCCTGACCCCGAGGTGTCGTCATTTTCCCTGTTGCTTATGGCGGAAAAAGCTCTGGACCAGGCTCGGGAAGAGGGGGGCGATCGCGCCGTGTTCCTCCCCAGCCAGCCCTCCAGCCGGGAATATCACAACCCATAGCGTCAACCTGTGGGAGCTTATGGGGCCCTAGGGCTTATAAAGCTCCATTACCTGGGTAATGCCCATACGGGAGTTGGCTTTGAGGGTGAGGGGCGATCGCCGTCCCGCCGCGAAGTGCTCCGACGCCGCACAGGCAATCATGGCTGCATTGTCGGTGCAAAACTTCATCGGGGGGAAAATCACTCGAATCTCCAAAGGCTCCGCCGCCGCTGCTAAACCAGCCCGTAGACCACTGTTGGCAGCCACACCACCACCGACCACCACCGTGGGAATGTTCAGATTTTGGGATGCGGCGATCGCCCGTTTCACCAGCGCCTTCACCACCGCCTCCTGGAAACTAGCGGCAATATCCTCCACCGGTAGCGGAGCGTCAGGCTGTTCCTTTTGCAGTCGTTCAATGAGATAACGCACCGCCGTTTTAAGACCGCTAAAGCTGGTGTCATAGGGATGAAAACCGCCGCCGGGTACCGATACCCGCCCCTCCGGCAATCGAAACGCCTTAGGGTTTCCCGTCGCCGCCAGCTTGTCAATAATGGGGCCGCCGGGATAGCCCAACGCCAACAGCCGCGCCACCTTATCAAAGGCTTCTCCCGCCGCATCGTCCCGGGTTTGCCCCACCAACTCATAGTCCCCACAGCCGCGCACCGCAATTAAGCTCGTGTGTCCCCCCGACACCAACAGGCACACAAAGGGGGGCTGGAGCTGGGGGTCCGTCAAATAGGACGCATAAATATGCCCCTCCAAATGGTGCGTCCCCAAAAAGGGCTTGCCGTGGACCATAGCCAAGGTTTTCGCCGCCGTTAGCCCCGTTAATAGCGCCCCCATCAACCCCGGTGCGCAAGTGGCCGACACCACGTCAATATGGTCCCAATTCACCTGAGCTTCCGTCAGGGCCTGGGCGATCGCCGGATTAATGGCCTCCACATGATGTCGCGACGCCACCTCTGGAACCACGCCCCCATACTCCGCATGAATATCCATTTGAGACGCCACCACACTGCTAAGCACTTCACGATTTTTTACAATCGCCACGGCGGTCTCATCACAGCTTGTTTCAATTGCTAAAGCGATCGCCATAGACTGAGGGCCTGCCTGATAGTTTGTAAAAACACGTAAAAGTCAACGTACGTGAAGAAGAGAGTCACGAGTAAAACAATCGGAAACTGCACCGGCTGAGACGATATTTGTCGTTAACGCTGTACCGAGTGTCAGAGATTCTTTTAGTATTGTTTTAACGGTAAGGAAACAATTTTATGCGACACCTGTTTACTATTGCCCTTGCAGCCTTGCTATGGATTGGCGTAATGCCTACCGCAAAGGCTGAATACTACAACAACTTGCAGCCCTGTGGTGAAACACCTGCGTTCGTGCAGCGTGCCCAGGCAGCCAGCACCCCCAAAGATATTGCCCGCTTCGAACGCTATTCAACATTGCTTTGTGGCGAAGAAGGATTGCCCCACTTGATCGTAGACGGCAACTTGAAGCATTTGGCTGAGTTCGTTTTTCCTGGCTTGATGTTCCTTTACACTGCTGGCTTTATCGGCTGGTCTGGTCGCTCTTACTTGCAGACCATCAAGAGCGAGAAGAACGTGGAAGAGCTGGAAATTGTCATCAATTTGCCCTTGGCATTCCGATGTGCTTTATCGGCTTTTGCTTGGCCGGTTCTTGCTTTCCGCCAAGTTACCAATGGTCGGATGGCGGCCGGTGAGCACGAAGTAACCGTCTCCCCACGCTAGAGCTTCTAGCTTTTTCCATAGCAGTCAACGGACGTAAACACAGGACAAATTAATGAAGGATTTTCAACGCTATCTTTCCACCGCACCAGTTCTAGCTGCGCTGACGGCGACTATTGTGGCTGGGGCTTTGATTGAGATTAATCGCTTTGCACCGGATATGCTGACGACTCCTTTCTAGGATTCAGCTGTTGCAAGCCGTGCCTGTTGGGTGAGGCGATCGCCTCACCCAAGCTGCGTAAGTTTAAGCTTCGCCAACAAAAAGCCTTTCTCTGGAAATGAGAAGGGCTTTTTGCTGGGTGTTTATCAAGCGTAGTCAGATCAGCGGAGTTGAAGCACCATAGGATGAATCGCGCCGCTATGCGCTTTGAATGCGGATCAACAGGCGCTTTAAGAAGATCGCGATCGCCGCCGTCTCATTAGTTAGTAGCTGTTGATCAACAAGCTACCAACGTCAGTTCGATGACAAACCCCCATTATCAAGGGAGGAGGCAGATTTGAGCTGGTTTTGTGCCATAAAACTGACGTTAACCACAATTTTTCTGACTGCTTAGGGCTCGTTGTTGCGTATTTGACTGATTTGCTGCTGCAGTTCTTCGATTTGCTGCCGCAAACGCTCCGCCTCCGCCGCTCCATTGCCATTGCCATTGGACGAAATATCGACAGAGCCTTCCGCCGGATCTTGAGCATAGTCGCCATTGCGAATACGGTGGTATTCGTCTGAGTTTGCCCACTCCTCAATAAAACTAACCCGTTCCACCGGAAAGGGATGGCTGGTGAAAATCCCTTGGGACAGGTTGTTGTAGAGCAGAAATTTATAAATCTGGTTGATTCCGTCATCATCCAGCGCCTGGTACTCTTTAGCCTGCTTTTTAAATTCATCGAGGCTAATTTCCTGGGCGTGGGTCCCGCTTCCTCCCGCCAGCATCACCAAGGTCATCATCACCGCATCCAAGTCATCGGTAACCAGCAGTGCGGCGCGATCGCTCGACAGTTCAGCCTTACGCCTCCATTCGTAAAACGCCGAAAGCAGCGCCATACTGGTCAGAATATTGCTAATTCCAAAGGTGAACTGCCCCACCAAAGATGCAGCTTGGGCAGCCCAAATTGCCATTTGAGTCAGCGTAGTGTGACCGCACTTAAAATGTCCCAGCTCATGGGCAATGACCACACGCAGCTCTCTTTCCCCCAGCATGTCTAGGGCACCGCTGGTAACCACGACTGAGGGCTGTTCCTGGCCAACGGTGTAAGCGTTGACGGCAGGGGTTTGGGTAACAAAGAAAGCAGGCTCTGGGTAAATGTCCAGACTTTGTAAGCATTCCCGATAGATTTGGTAAATCGATGCGTATTGGCGCGGTCCCACCTGAATATTGCTGCCCATGTTGTAAATCAACTGGGGGCGGTCAACGGTGACTTCCATAAATTTCCGGGCAATGAGGTCGAACCCGGGAATGCTACGAAGGGCTTGCTCCGCTTCGCGATCAAGGGGGTGGCGAAAGGCGTCACTGGTGATTCCGGGATAGCGCGGCATGGTTAAACCTTATCTACTGGACCTGTTTTCTGAGCCTGTTTCTTGTGCCTTAATCCATTGTGAAAGCAGCACAAAAGGGCGAGTAACGACAGCGTTGTGCCCTTTCCCCATGATAGTGATTCAATTTTTTTGAGGGCTATGGGGTGTGGCGATCGCGATAACGGCTGAGGCTAAGGGCGATCGCCCCCACGGCCACTAAAACAATGCCAATGCTGGGGCGGGTATCCAACACTTCTCCCAGGAATACCAAGCCCAGAAGGGCATTGATCAAAGGGGCAAAAGCGCCAGTTACCGCCACCAAGGACGGACCAATTTTTTCCACCGCCGCGTTATTAATGCCGTAGCTGATAACAGTAATCAGAGCCAGAATCACCGTTCCCGTGGACAGCCCCGATAGGAAATTGGGGACAAGTTGGACGGCAGCCCAGTCTCCTGGCTGAATGATCAAACCGAGGCAGCTCAGGATAAAAATCACGGAAAAGGACAACAGGGTGAAGGGTACCGGGTGAAGTCGCTTCAAGCTGCGCTCCGATGAGATGAGATAGCCGGCGAAGGTAAAGCCTGCCCCCAAACCGCCCATTAGCCCCGTTAGGGTGGGGTCGAGGTTGGGATCGAGCAGGTTGCCGCTCCAGGTGCCGCTGGCGTTGGGCACATCGGGAGCTACCATAATTAGCCCGGCGATCATAACGGCTCCCATAAGCCAGCGGGTGGGGCTGCCGGAGTCGCGCCCCGATAGCCAGCCCGTCAATAGCCGCACCACTGGATATACGAAAAATAGGGCGATCGCGATTCCCAAGGGTAAATGGGCGATCGCAAGATATCCCAACATTTGGGCTAAAAAGAGCCAAATGCCACTGATAATCACCGACAGCCACGGTGACGGGGGCTTAGTGGCTTTAGCGGTGGGCGACGCATCCTGCAATGCCCGTTGCAAGTCGGACCACATTTGGGGATATATCCACTGGGCGACGATGGGGAAAATTAGCAGTACCACCAAGGTCCGCAGCGCCAGCACTAGCAAAATATTTCCACCAGTGGGGGGCAATACGGCAGGGGTAGGGCTAGACCACCACAACGGACCCACGCCTTGAAACAGCACCTTAAGGGTGCCGTTAAATAGGGCAAGAATAACGGTGGACAACAGCCCCAGAGCCAGTCCTGACAAAACGACATCCACAGATTTCGCGGGTACAATCGCACTGGTGCCGGGAGACGGATCTGGCAACACATCCGGCGTTACCCCCAGCGTCATATCCGGCGATAAATTTGCCCCCTGTCCAGGCATGCCGGGCAAGTTGCTAACGGGAGTCGATGCGGGGGGAAAACCTAGGTCTGGCAAGGGCGATCGCCCTTGAAGCTGCTGCTGGCTCTGGTCTGGGATCTGTCCTAACTGTCCCAAGTACCACTGCCCACCTGGCAGCGTATCTGAGGAGGTGTTTGAGGGTGTGGCGTCCGACGATAGGGGCGATGGGTTTGACGGTCCCCTTTGCCGTGCCCCCTGACGACCCTGGTTCTCTTGCTGCCCCTGGCGTTCTGCCTCTGCCTCCGCATCACGCACCCACACCTCTTCCAGGCGATGGACCAGGGACTGCAAAACCAGCTCACCCTGCTGTTGCAGGCTGTGCATACGGTTTAGGCGCTGGACCAGGTCACTTTCGTAGGTGTCTAAATCCCGCTGTAGCCCCTGGAGCACTGTTTCCACACGATATTCCAGCGATGCCAGCGCCCGATCCGTGCGACTTAGACTTCCCAAATCCAGCCCATTAACATCCGCGTCGCCAGATTCAACGGGGGCAATGGGGGGAGCCGGCGATTCAAATCGATCCTGTAGCGCTTCGTTCAAATACTGCCCCATATGCTGGGCAAGCTGCTGAGCCCAGCGCTGGGCCCACTCTCTGGCGTTGGGTCCCAGTGCCGCTTCGCCCGGGTCAATCCTACGCGGGGGAGAATCCTGAGCGATCGCCCCTTCCCCCTGTTCCAGCCGCTGCCGATAAAGCTGTAGGCGATCAATATCAATGGTAAGCCGCGCCTTTTCCGCCCCTAACCGCTGCACGTCCTCCGCCAGCTGCAACAATAATGCTTGCTGTAGCTCCCGCAGTTCTTGGGCGAGTTCTTGAAGGGGATTGCTAGGAGCCGGGTCGTCCCTATCCGCAGAAATATTGCCAGAGGCGATCGCCAATTCATCTTGAGCCTCCGTTTCGCCAATAGCCGCCAGGATTTCCTGGGACAAACCATCTAGCGCCGCAATTTCTGCCGCGTCCATTGGGGAGGCTAACGGATCTTCCGGGGTGCTTTCGGGTGTGGCCATTGTGTTCGCCTCAGCTCTATCCGCCAGCCTATCCGCCAACCCATCCGTCCCGGTGGGTTCCGCCATCAAGCGATCCAATGCCACCAATTCCTCATCACTCAACGTGGAGTTGTCCGCCAGCGCCGAGCTATCTGAGCCCGCGGGGGACTCGCCACGCTGGCTGTCATTTGCATTATTAGGCTGTTGATTATCAGAATCAGTCACAAACCTTTCCCAACTTTCCCAAACGAAACCATTCCCAGGATACTGGCAAAAAAAAAGCCCACCAGTGGTGAACTCTAAATCAATGAGTTTAAGTCAATGAATTGTAAGGCGTAAAAACTTAGAAAGTTACTGGCTATCTATCAATTGGGGGCAATGTTCGTTTGATGCCGCGCTTAAATGCCTCATCAGAAACCGCCCCCAACAACTCAAGGGAATTAGTTGTCCCAGGGATTAGCCCAAAACAGCCTTTGCCTTTGCCACAACGTTCTCAACGGTAAAGCCGTACTCCTTCATGATGGTGCCGCCTGGAGCGGAAGCACCCCATCCAGCGACGCCAATAATTGCACCTTCAGAGCCTACGTACTTCTCCCAACCAAACGGAGAACCCGCTTCCACGGAAACCCGCTTAGTAACCGCAGCAGGAAGAACAGACTCTTTATACTCAGCGGACTGCTCCTCAAACAAGCGCCAGCAAGGCATGGACACCACGCGAACCTTCGTGCCAGCAGCACTTAGCTCCTTCGCCGCATCAACACACAGGCTCACCTCAGAACCGGTACCGATCAAAATCAAATCGGGAGTACCGTCGCAATCCACAACGGCGTAGGCACCTTTAGCCACGTTAGCGGGGCTAGAACCAGCCAAGTTAGGCAAGCCCTGACGGGTCAAGGACAGCAAGGTGGGACGCTTACGGTTCGCTACAGCCACCTGGTAAGCACCGGAGGTTTCGTTACCGTCAGCGGGACGCATCACCAACAGGTTGGGGATTACGCGCAGGGCCGCAACGGTTTCCACCGGCTGGTGGGTAGGACCGTCTTCACCCAGGGCGATGGAGTCGTGGGTCATCACGTAGATAACGCCCGCCTCAGACAGGGCAGATAGGCGAATGGCGCCACGCATATAGTCGGTGAAGACCAGGAAGGTGGCGCAGTAGGGGATCAAGCCCGAGTTGTGCAGCAACATGCCGTTGCAAATAGCACCCATGGCGTGCTCGCGCACACCGAAGTGAACGTTGCGGTTGGCATAAGCGCCCTTCTGAAACTCACCGGAGCAGTGCAGCTCGGTCAAGTTGGAATGGGTCAAGTCCGCAGAACCACCGATTAGCTCAGGCAGCTTAGGGGCGATCGCATTCAAGGAAATCTCAGAATGCTTACGGGTTGCCAGTGCCTTGTCGTCGGGCGTGTAGGTGGGCAAATCAGCATCCCAATCTTCGGGCAGCTCACCCTTCAACATCCGCTCAAACTCAGCCGCTTCGGCGGGGTACTTGGTGCGGTACTGCGCTAGCTCCTTATCCCACTCAGCTTCAAAGCTGGCGCCGTTATCCACAGCCTTGCGGAAGTGGCTCAAAACGTTGTCGGGAACCTCAAAGGGAGCGTGGTTCCAGCCCAAGTTCTCGCGAGTTAGACCCACTTCGTCATCACCCAGTGCCGCGCCGTGGACGCCAGCGGTGTCAGCCTTGTTGGGAGAACCATAACCAATGGTGGTGGTCACCTTAATCATGGTCGGCTTATCAGTAACCGCCTTCGCGTCCTCGATCGCCTTAGCAATGCCATCCAGGTCAGTATTACCATTCTCAACGTGCAGAACGTGCCAGCCGTAAGCTTCGAAACGCTTACTAACATCCTCAGTAAAAGAGACGTCGGTGGAACCATCAATGGAAATGTGGTTGTCATCGTATAGAGCAATCAACTTGCCCAATCCCCAGTGACCGGCCAAAGAGCACGCCTCGCCGGAGATACCCTCCATGTTGCAGCCGTCGCCCAAGATGACGTAGGTATAGTGGTCCACAATCTTGGCGTCGGGCTTGTTGAAGCGGGCTGCCAGGTGAGCCTCCGCCAGCGCCAAACCAACGCCGTTACAAATACCTTGCCCCAAAGGACCGGTGGTCACTTCCACCCCGGCGGTTTCAAAGTTTTCCGGGTGCCCCGGGGTGCGAGACCCCCACTGGCGGAACTGCTTCAGGTCCTCGATGTTAACGCTGTCATAGCCCGTCAGGTACAGCATGGCGTATTGCAACATGCAGCCGTGACCAGCAGAAAGCACAAAGCGATCGCGGTTAAACCACTGGGGGTTTTTAGGGTTGAACCGCATAAAGCGATTCCATAGGACGTAGGCCATCGGTGCTGCACCCATAGGCAGACCGGGGTGGCCAGATTTTGCCTTTTGTACGGCATCAATAGCTAAAAAGCGAATAGCATTAATGCTAAGTTCTTCAATGGATTGGGTTGCGACAGCCATACGAAGTATCTAATCTCGACTCAACAATATCCTTGGGAAATGATGCCAGTACACGCACGAAAGCGCCTGCGTTGGAATACTCAATAGTTTTAAGTAGTCTCAAAATCAGCGCCCATACGGCCCGCGATCGCCCGATTCAGTCCAATATCTCACCAGAGCGATTCCCTAGCAAGGGATCAGACAGGGGATGTGGGTGACAGTTGACAAGTCGAATCTGAACTTTTTGCAAAACCCATCATCAAAACGTTAAGTGCCGTTTAACTCCAGCGTTAAGGGCACGCTATCGCTCCCCTCAAGAGCCCCTTTCGTAGCGAGGGGATCATTGATGCCGCGCCTATTTCAGATGCCGCGCCTATTTCACGTCCTAAATATTGTCAACGATGCGAAAGCCAATAACGCCCATAGCCACAACGCCCACCAGATACACCAAAATTGCCAGCAGCGGGCTCAATCCCCAGAGGAAATGGGTCAGAGCATAGAGCAGCGGGGTCAAAAGCAGCAGCAGAATAAAAATTTCTGGCAGTTTTAAGTAGTCCATGGGAGGCGATCTCCTTTTGGGCTAAGAGCTGTTACTAATCAATCTCAACATCAAAGCAACCAGTCGCCACAGAGGCTAGAGCTTGTACTCAGTTAGGTGCCAGAAGCTTTACACGGTGGGAAGTACACGCCCTTTCCAATCAAACAGGTTAAGGGCTATACCCCTCGTTACTGTTGGGCTTGAAATTTAGCTAAGCACAGCTCTTAATTTTTTGTGGTCTAGTTTTCTAGGCTTTTGCTTCGGTTTATTAGCTTGCTCTTCCACATCCCATGGTAACCAACCTCGGGGATCAATTCTTACAGGCGTTAAATCGAGGTGACAATTTTTACTCGCCCTGGCAATTTATATGATGGCAATCAACGATTCCTAAAGATGAATTTCTAAACATCTAATGCGGTGAATTTTTCCCCAGGCAATGCCCAAGCCTCTCGGCGGCTGATTTCTTAACAGCCCATGGCAATCTTTCCCACGTTGTTCTCGGGATCAGTGGGTGATGACTCTTTGGGAATATATGGAAATCACTGATGATTTCTGCGAGGGTAGCTCCTGTCGTCCATATGAATAGTTGTGAAATGCAGTGGTGAAATGCGGTCGTGAATAGTCGTATAGCAGCGACGGAGTGAGTTAAGACATACTGAAGAAAGCTGTTTTCTTCTAA